>NZ_JBGCTX010000014.1:0-37076 GCF_041102755.1 Francisella sp. 19X1-34 | reverse complement strand
GCTCAGTTTATTATTTCTCCAATTAAAATCAATAATTATAAATATTTAGACATGAAGTAATTATCGAACTGAGGTTAGTAATAGGTTAAAATCTCCTTTAAGTTACGACATTGACTCTATTGTTAAGCTTGGAAAAATAATATTTGGGCGTCCTGATAAGTTAGATAAGCTAAGTCAAATCAATATAAAAACACTAATTATAACAGGAGAAGATGATGTTTATCGCCCTCCAGTAGAAGGTGAGAAAATGGCAGAATTAATGCCAAATGCTAAGTTTATCTGTATCAAAAACGCTGGGCATATTAGTAGCTTAGAGCAACCCCAAGAGGTTAATGCAGAATTATTATCATTTTTTGAGTCATACTAATTGAAGCTTGAAGTAAAAAATCATCCTAGAGGTTAGGAGTATTTTAGGATTAGCTTCTATCAATATTTAAAGTTAAGAAATGTGCAGAACACGAGATACAGGGGTCATAGTTGCGAATAACCATCTCAGCATGTAGTCTAATATCATCTTCAGACTTATCTAAGCCAAAGTTTTCTAAAGCCATACGTAAGTCAGCTTCTATACAAGGCAAGTTTTGTGATGTAGGAGCTGAGATTCTGATTTTCTCAGCTAAACCTTGATCATTAACTTTGATATGGTCGATTTGGATACCACGAGGAGCCTCTACAGCACCCCAAGCATCAGCAGCTTTGACATTATAGTCAACACATGGAGTATCTGAATATGAGTAGTTCTCACAAACTTGCAATGCTCTTTCAATAGCCCAATATCCCTCTATAGCTCTAGCAACTACTGAGTGGAACATATTTCTACTTGGCCATTTAACACCAGTATCATGAGCCATCTGTTGAATATGTTTAGGAAGTTTGTCAAAGTTTAGGTTGATCCTAGAAAGAGGGCCTAAAAGTATAGGCTGACCATCATGAGTTGTAGAGTGTAAAGCTGTAGATTGTACAGCATGAAACTCTCTAAAATGATCATCATACTCGCTGATATGGAATTTTTCACCATCACTAGTGATAACATCATCACCAAATACAGAATACTCTGTAGGATGAGATAAACTTACCATCTTAAAAGGAATAGTTGTATCTGGGAATGATAGTGTCGATACCCACTGTATAACGTCTTTAGCCTCATTTAGAGCATCTTTTAGCTTAGGGATTAGTGCATGAACTTCTTTTACTAAAGGAGCTTTGTAGAACCCACCAACTTTCATACCATTTGGATGAACAGATCTACCACCTAGTAGTTTAAGAATATCATTACCTAGATGTTGTAGCTTAACACCGCGAACAACTTCTTTAGGATAGTCCTTTGCCATCTCGATAGCTGATCTATAACCTAAGAAATCAGGTGCAGCTAATAAATGTACATGTAAATAGTGTGACTCGATCCATTCTCCTAAGAACATTAATAGCCGCATATCATCTATCCACTGAGTTCTAGTAATACCAAATGCAGTTTCATAAGCTCTTGAGAAGCCTGCTTGATATGCAAGAGGGCAAATACCACAAATACGCGCTACAGCATCGATAATAGCGTTTGGTTCTCTACCTTCAAGGAACTTTTCAAAGTAACGTGGAGGTTCATAGATTCTTAGATCACATTTTTCTATTTTGCCATCTTTAATTCTTAGATCTAAAGCACCTTCGCCCTCAACACGTGCTAAGATAGGTACTTCTATAACTGTTTCTCTACTCATAACTATACTCCAGCCTTTTTAAATACATCATCTTGGCTACTGATAAATCTATACTTATCATGAATTTGTTTATCTGATAAGCCTAACTCTTTTAGCTTATGCGTCATAGCTCCTAAGTTGGCATATTTTGATGCACCAAAGCAACCATAGCAACCACGTCCAAGCTTTGGACATATTGCACCACAACCATCTGCGATTACAGGGCCTAAGCATGGTTCACCTTTAGCGACCATTACACAAGTGACACCTGCATGCTTACAACTAGTACAAACAGGATCAACAACTTTCTCAGGTTCCACCCCAAAGAGTAGTTGACGAATAGCCTTAATTATTTGCTCAGTAGTTATTGGGCAACCAGAAATCTCAAAATCAACATTTACATATTCTTTAATAGCTTTGGCAGTTGATAAGTCTCCATCAATAATTACTTGAGTCTCTTGAGGATATACAGCTTTTTGCCATTCTAAAAGCTCAGCATCATTGGTAAAGTTTCTTAGAGCTTGGATACCACCAGCTATGGCACAAGCACCAATAGCAACCACATATTTTGCTTTTTCTCTAATTTTCTCTAAGCGAGGAATATCATGATGAGTGTTTACACTTCCTTCGATAAAAGCGATATCTACTTCGGCAAACTCATCTAAAGGTCCAGCTTCGGCAAAGTGGACGATATCAACCATCTCAGCAAGTGTAAGTAGTGAGACAGCATCATTTATTAGAGCTAGCTGGCAACCATCACATGAGCTAAATTTATGCACGGCTATTTTAGGACGAGGAGCTAAATTTTTTAATTTATCTTGAGCTGACATAATTATACTCCTTTTATTTCTAGTAGTTTCTTAACAGCTGGGTAAGCATATATGGCACCATCTTTGCAGATAAATTCTTTGCCCATCTGACAATGTCCACAATGTCCGATAGCACATTTCATGCTACGTTCTAGACTGACAAATATTTGCTCTTCTGGTACACCAGCTTTAGCAAATTCTTTAGCAACATTTTTCATCATGATTTCAGGACCAACACTCATTACATAAGTATTTGCATAATCAATGTCCAAATCTGGAATCGCTGCAGTTACAAAACCATCATACCACTTCCATGGGCCATGAGGTTCGCCAGCTGTTGCCGCTAGAAGTACTTGAGTATTAGGTTGGTTATTCCAGCTTGTATATTTATCTTGGTAGATAAGTCCAGAAGTATCACGAATACCTTGCACGACATAGACTTTGCCATAAGCATTTCTATCTTTTAAGATCTCTTCTGTTGCTGCAACTAAAGGAGCATTACCAAGACCACCAGTCATGATTACAACATCTTTACCTTGAGCCTGATCTACAGGCCAGGAGCTACCAAAAGGACCTCTGACACCGATAGTCTCACCAGTTTTTAGTTTATTCATACCCTTAGTTATACGTCCAACTACTTGGATAGTATGCTCAAAGATATCATCAGCAAAGTTTCTATCATTGACAATAGATATAGCTACCTCACCAACACCATACAGATACAGCATATTAAACTGACCAGGATGGAACTTATAGTTTTTACGTAACTCTTCATCTACGAAGCGTAGGCGTAGGGTAAAAATATCATCAGCATCTTGGATAAACTCAATTATCTCTGCTTCATGAGGTAAATAAGCATCTTGTGGGTAAATCATGATTATTTCTCCTCACAAATAGCGTTAATTTCTTCTGTAACATCAATTTTTACAGGGCACCATGTGATACAACGACCACATCCAACACAGCCTTTAGTCTTAAACTGCTCTCTCCAAGTACCAAACTTGTGAGTTAGCCATTGGCGATATCTGTGTTTTGGCTCTTCGCGGTATAGTTCACCATGAGTATAGCTATGATCTAATCCAAAGCATGAGTCCCATTCACGCGTATGCTCGCTTTCTTTACCATCTAAGCTAGGCTGCTCTTTTTCTGTATGACAGAAGCATGTCGGGCATGATTGCGTACAGCTACCACAAGATAGACATCTCTCTGCTACATCATCCCATTGTGGATGATCATATGAGCTAGTTAGAGCTTTTTCTACTTGAGCTATTGGTGGTAGAGTTTTCTCTTGCATACCATATACGGCTTTTACTTTTTGCTCAGCTTGGTATGTTTGAGCACCTGTTGCAGGCTCTAATTGTAGAGCTAATATTGTTTGTCGACCCTTATCACTGCCTGTCTCGATAACAAAACCGTTCTCAATCTCTGTCATAGCTAAATCAAAACCTTTATCAGCCTCAGGCTTATCACCTAGTGCAATACAAAAACAGTTGCTATGTGCTGTAGTACAATTAGCAGCTACGATAAACATAGCTTCTCTTCTAGCTTTATAGCGTACATCTTGATAAGCATTTTCAACAAATACTCTATCTTGAATTTCAATAGCTCTTAGATCGCAAGGTCTGACACCTAGTACAGCATACTTTTTATTATTTAAGCTTTGATTAAATGTTAGCTTACCATTCTCATCACGTGAAACTTTCCAGAGTGTTTCTTTCTCTTCAAAAAGCATCGGCTTAACAGATTGAACAGGTACACTCCAACCAAAAGCTTTTTTTGCGTCTGTTTTGATGACTTCATATTTTGCAGGCTCTTGTATATCTACATAGCCCCATGGAAGCTCACTTGCATTATTTATATTGTCATAAACAATAGATTTATCTCTAACTGCTGGCGCCATCACTTCATAGCCTTGCCCTGAGAAGTAAGAAATCATCCTATCTAGATCATCATGTTTTAAAAAATAAAACTGACTCATACCATTCTCCTTAACATATTCTTGGTAATTGCTCACCACTTAACCAGTCCACGCGTCTTTTACCACCAAATGTGGTTTTCATAAATACATGTGGCTGTTCACTTTTTCTTACGGTTGCTATCACTTGGGCGTTTTCTCCTAGCGGATGATCCCTTAAGCAGTCTAAAACCTTTTGAGTCTGACTAGGCTTACAAGCAATTAGAACTTTGCCTTCATTGGCTATATACAAAGGGTCTAAACCAAGTAGCTCACAAGCTGATTGAACTTCAATAGATATAGGAAGTTTTGCTTCATCTATTTCAATAGCTACACTGTGTTGGTTAGCCCATTCATTAAGTGTTGCACCGACTCCTCCACGAGTAGGATCACGCATAGCTTTTACTTTACAATTATTGTTATAAATTGATTCAACTAGATCATCTAGAGATGTTGCATCACTTACTATTTGGCATTGAAAATCTAGTCCAGCTCGTTGTGACATAACAGCGACACCATGATCACCTAGAGAACCATTTATGATAATCTCATCACTATCTTCAAGAGTATCTCTAGTGACAAAATTATCACGAATTACACCCACTCCCGTTGTATTGATAAAGATACCATCACCTTTACCTTTCTCAACAACCTTAGTATCTCCTGTTACGATTTGAACATTAGCTTTTTTAGCAGCCTTTGCCATAGAATTTAAGATTATTTTTAGATCTTTAAGAGGTAGTCCTTCTTCTAATATAAGTCCTACAGAGATATAGAGTGGTTTAGCTCCTCCGACTACTAGATCATTGACTGTGCCATGAATTGCAAGACTACCAATATTTCCACCACTAAAAAAATATGGCGTAATAACATAACTATCTGTAGTCATCGCAATCTTACCATTTATTTGTGGTAGTACAGCTTGATCTTCTGCTTGAGCTAAATACTGACTATCAAAGCTTTTCTTTATGATCTGCTCTATCAAATGATGCATAGTTTTACCACCAGCTCCCATAGCTAGATCAACTACACTATTTTTAATATTTAATTTCACCGCCATTTTAGTCTCCGTATTGATAATGTGCCGCACAAGCACCTTCAGATGAAACCATACAAGCTCCCATAGGTTGCTCTGGAGTACAAACCACACCAAATAACTTACAATCCTTTGGCTCTTTAAGACCTCTTAGAATATCAGGACAAGCACATTGCTTATGTTCTAGCCCTTGTATCTTGGGTATTTGATAGTGTTTTTCAGCATCAAGTTTTGAGTATTCATCTTTTATTTCTAAAGCACTATTGGGAATATATCCAAGTCCACGCCATTCAAAAGTATCTCTAATTGTTAGGTATTGAGATATTAAATTTTGAGCAAGTTGGTTGCCGTTTGGTATTACAGCTCTTGTATACTGGTTCTCTACACCAGTTTTACCAGCATTTATCATCTTGATAAGCATAAGTATAGATTGTAGTACATCTAAAGGTTCAAAACCTGCGACAACCATTGGCTTTTGGTATTCCTTAGTTACTTTATCATAAGCATTACTACCAATAATCACACTGACATGAGATGGTCCTAAAAAGCCATCTATCTTAACATCTTCAGATAAGATAGCTTGCATAGCTATAGGTGTAAGTACATGGTTACAAAAGATTAAAAAATTATCTAACTTTTTAGCTATTGCAAGCTGTATAGCTACCGCAGTTGGAGGAGTGGTTGTCTCAAAACCAATAGCAAAGAATATAACTTTTTTATTAGGGTTTTCTTCAGCTAATTTTAGAGCATCTTCTACTGAGTAGATCATACGCACATCAGCACCACGCGCCTTAGCTTTGATTAGGCTATCTTGATGAGATCCTGGGACGCGAAGCATATCTGCATAACTACAAAATATTACATCATTTTGTGATGCTAAAAATATTGCCTGATCAACTCTCTTGATAGGGAGTACACAAACTGGACAACCTGGGCCATGTATCATTTTGACATTTGTAGGTAATAGACTAGGAATCCCATAACGGTGTAAAGCATGTGTATGCCCACCACAGAACTCCATCAAATTGTATTGTCTATTAGGGTAAACTTCTTTAGCGATTTGTTGTAAAAGAGATTTTGCAACTTTCGGAGCCCTAAATTCTTGTATATAATCCATAACTCTACCTCTTACATATATTGTAACATTTCTTCAAAATCTTTGAGAGTCTGCTGGGCCATTTCTTTGTCTAACTTACTTAATGCAAAGCCAACATGGATTATTACAAAATCACCAACCTCGACACTTTCAGCAAGTAGTGCTAAAGAGACTTCTTTTTTGACTCCACCAACATTTACGACTGCTTGATTTTCTGGTTTTATTTCTACAATTTCTGCAGGTATTGCTAAACACATTTTACTTCACCTTTTTTAAATTTTTTGGCACCAAGCCAAGCTTGTCCAAGACTTATACCACCGTCATTTAGTGGTACTTTTTCTGAGATGTAAACATTAAAATCTAACTTTTTAAGTTGACTATAAACCTCAGTAAGCAGTAGCTTATTTTGAAAACATCCACCACTTAGTATTATTGTTTTTATATTCTTCTCTTGAGCTGATTTATTAACCCATTTAACTAAAGCATAAGCTAGAGTACCGTGCCATAGATTACTAGCTATATATTTATTATTAGCTTTAATAATTTTTTTGAATAGTTTTTCTAAAACTAACCTATTCTCGTCGGATATTTCAAATAGACCTTCTTCAACGATTATTTGGTTAGTTAATGACTCTAACCCCATTGCACCTTGGGCTTCATAGCTATTTATATGGCAAATGTTAAGTAGACTAGAGACAGCATCAAATAGTCTGCCCATACTTGTAGTTTTGCCTTTGGCTAATGAGCTATTTTGCAAAAGTTTAATAAGATCAGCAGCCTGTGAAAATTCTTTGAGATGATTTGGTATTTCAAGATTGTATTTATGACATACTGCCAAAGCCATACGCCAAGGCTCTTTAGCAACTTTGTCACCACCAATATAGTCAATAGGATCTAGTTCACCAATTCGGTTAAACTCTAAGTTATCTATATCACAATGATAAAGTTCACCACCTCGAGCTAAACCATCTTCACCTAAACCAAAACCATCTGCTACTAAGCCTATAGCTTGACCTTGTAAATCATGCTCAGCAATTACAGCTGCTAGGTGGGCTTGATGATGCTGAATCTGATAAATTGGTAGATTAAATTTTTGGGCAAAATGCGTAGTATAAATATCAGGATGTAAATCACAAGCAATACCATCAAACTTAAGTCCAAACATATTTTGGAAATGCTCTAAAGATTGCTCAAAAAACTCTATATTAGCTTGGCTATCCATATCACCAATATGTTGCGATACAAAAGCTTGATTATCTTTGATAAAGCAAAAAGTATTCTTTAAAAGTGCTCCTGTAGCTAGTATGTTTGGTAAGCTCTCAGCTAGTTGTATTGATTGTGGTATAAGGCCTCGAGATCTTCTAATTGGTAGATTTTTACCTATAACAGTATGAAAGACACTATCATCACTTTTTATCGCAATATCACGACTATCTGTAACTATTAAATCAGCGATATCTTTTAGTTTTTCGTAAGCTTCATTATTATCTGCGATAATGCTTTCACCAGATATATTTGCACTTGTAACTATCAAAGCTAAATCATAAGCCTCATTAAGCCAGCTAGAGCCAATAGGTTGGTTTAGCAGATGATAAAAAAGGATATAATCAGTTCCAGTTGATGGGAGCATAAAACCGAGCTGATTTATATTAGGTGCAATGGCTTTACTAAGATTATTAGTAGAGTTCTTTTGAAGTAAAACTATTGGCCTAACAGTAGAGTTTAATAACTCATCTTGCTGTGTAGTAACTTCTGCAAAATGCTCTTGTATACTTTGAGTATTTAGAGCCATTAGCGCAAATGGTTTATTTGGGCGATGCTTTCTTCTGCGTAGCTCTGCGACTGCTTGAGTATTTCTAGCATCTACAACTAGTTTAAAGCCATTTTGACTTTTAATTGCGATAATTTTACCAGCTTTGATAGCTTGAGATATCTCTGCAAAAGAGTGTGATAATTTAGGACCACATTTAGAGCATGCAACGGTTTGAGCATGATAATGTCTATCTAATGGATTAGTATAACTAGCTAGACAATCATTACATAATGGAAAATCTTTATAAGTAGTTTTATCTCTATCATAAGGTAGACTTTGTATCGTGCTAAAGCGCGGGCCACAATGAGTACAGCTAGTATATGGGTATAGATAGTAGCGACTTTGTGGGTTAAAAACATCATCTAAGCACAAGTTACAAATAGCTGTATCGGCTGGAATTTTGGTAGCAGAGCTGCCTTGTAGAGTTTCTAGAATTTTAAAATCTGTAAATTTAGTTTCAGTTTGGTAAATTGTCTTTTGGATAGTTTCTATACTAGCTAGAGGAGGCAATTTTGCCTGCATATTGGCTATAAAGCTATCTGCGATAGATCCATCACATTGTAGAATGATTTCAACACCATTAGGAGTATTTTGCACTGAGCCACACAAATTCATATCTTTGGCAAGGCAATAGATAAAAGGTCGGAATCCAACCCCTTGAACTATACCATTGACGAGAATTTTTGTTATAACTTGTTGCATTTTTTCCTCTTGTGATGATTTTTCTATCATCAACTATATTTTTAAATCTGCTGTAGTGACAGTACTCTATATTTCTGTCATCCTCGTGCTTGACGCGGGGATCTCTTAACTACTTAAAGTTAAATACTGTTTTTGTTTTTAAAACTCCCCCGTCAGTCTGCGACTGCCACCCCTTCGTACCAAAGGGGAATTAGAAATAGCTTTAAATAAACAAGTCATCCTGAACTTGTTTTATTGATTTTAAACCCACTCCGTCATTCCCACGTAGGTGGGAATCTATAAACTATTCAAGAGATTCCTGCCTTCGCAGGAATGACATCTCTTAATTATGGGTTCTTATAATTCTCAATATATTCTAAGACAATCTCATGGTGATCTTTCGTTTTAAACTTATTAAAGACATGATTGATTTTGCCATCTTTGTCGATAAAGAAGCTAATTCTATGAATACCATCATATACTTTGCCCATAAACTTCTTCTCGCCCCAAACACCAAATTGCTCAGCAACTTTGTGATCTTCATCACTTAGAAGTTGTACTGTTAGGTTATCTCTTTCTTCAAATTTCTTGAGGCGTTTTGGTGCATCTGGACTAATACCAAGAACTACAGTATCAAGCTTAGCTAGTTTGTCACTAATGCTACTTAAACCGATAGATTGAATAGTACAACCTGGAGTCATTGCCTTTGGATAGAAGTAAATCAAGACATTCTTTTTACCTTTAAAATCACTTAATGATACTTCTTCATTATTTTGGTTTTCTAGTTTAAAGTTTGGAGCTAATTGTCCTTGTTCTAGTGTTTTCATTGTCTCGCCTCTTTTATTTTGTTATTTTGATTACTAAAATTTAAAAATATCTATACTGGCTGATAGCTTTGAATTTTCTTCTAAGTCATCTATAAATAACTTCCATGATCCTTTTTCAACTTTTCTTGAAGAGTAGTAAGCTGAAACTTTAAGAAAAGATTTTGATATAGTAAAAAGGTCTTCTATAAATGTTATTAGCTTTGTAGTGTTATCATCTCCATAAGATAAAAATAATGAATCCCTATAATTAGCTTTACCTCTAAATCTAAAGGCTTGGTTAAGAAAGTTAACATGTTTTTTTTCGAGTCTACTATCTCTAAACTCTCTTGTTTTTTTTGTTCTAAAATCACTTACACCTAGTTTCTTAAAATTTTTATCTTGCTTTATATTATCTTCAGTTTTATCTTTTAAGTAATTAGCCGTACCTTTTAAGTATGAAACAATGACTCCATGTGCTTCATTTAAATTAACAGCATATGTGTCAGATAAATTATATTCTTGATCTTTTACAAATGTTTTTATAGCCTCTACGATACTGCTTTTACTCAAGTCTGATATGCTTAAATCAAAGGGGTATGGGATGAGTTTTTTTCTAATTATATTATCTTGCCAGACCGTAGCAGTCTTAGTATGATTATCAGGTGATGCTCCAGATGTGGCAGCAATCATTGCTGAGGCAGAAAAGTAAGTACAATAATACCAAGAAACTATGGCAGACCTACATAAATCATAAGAGCTATCTTGTGAGCTTTTCATTTTATTTAGTGAGGATAGGTTATGAAAAGCCATTAGTAAAGCTTCAAATGTCAATGTGTCACTATTTCGATCCATTATTTCTCTTGGTTTTATTGTAGAGTAGAAATCTTTTAAAAAACTGTTTTTTTCCAAATCGCTTTTTTCTATGATTAGTGATAATGCTCTAATCCAATTAACAGTTCCTTGAAATGCAAACCTTGGTTCAGGTTGTGGTTTTGTTTCTAATAATCTTTCTAAGAGCCACTTAGACATAAACTATCCTTAACCTTTTACTTCAAACCTCTCAACCAATCCAACCAGCTATCAAAACCAGCACCAGTTTTTACAGATAGCTCAAATATTTTCACATCTGAACGAATCTTTTTAATATTTGCGATACATTCTTGGATATCAAAATCTACATAAGGAGATAGGTCAATTTTATTGATAACAACCACATCCGCATAATAAAACATATCTGGGTATTTAAGTGGTTTATCAGCTCCCTCTGTAGTTGAGATAACTGCAACACGATGCTTTTCACCAAGATCAAACATTGCTGGACATATTAAGTTACCAACATTCTCAATCATCACAAAGCCATCTTTAATATCACCTAGATGTTCAAAAGCATGACCAACCATGTGAGCATCTAGATGACAAGCTTTACCAGTATTTATCTGATAAGCTTTTGCACCAGCTTTGCGGATTCTATCAGCATCTAGATCTGTATGCTGATCACCTTCAACAACTGCGATAGGGTGGCTATCACCAAGCTCTTTGATAGTTCTCTCAAGTAGAGATGTCTTACCAGAACCAGGGCTTGAGACAAAATTTAGGGCAATATTGTTATCCTTTGCTAGAGCTTTTCTATTTTGCTGTGCATATTGATCATTTGCATCTAGGATTGCTTTTTCTAGCTTTACAGCATCGCCTTCATGGCCATGATGATGGTGATGATGATTGCTATCTGTTCCACATCCGCAAGTCGTACACATAATTTACTCCTTAATTAAAAACTATAGATTCTACGAGCATATCTTTACCTTTGAGAATATCTTTCTCAAAGCTGCCACAATTTGGGCATTGCTCATATAGCTTAGTTAATTCAAATTCATGTTCACAAGCTTTGCACTTTGCTATAGCTTGTTCATGTATTATTTCTAGCTTTGCTTGTTCTAAAATACTTTCTTTTGCTGCTACAGGAAACCAAAATTCAAAAGATTCAATATCAACACCTGCTAGAGTACCTATTTTAACTATGACTTTAGCTATATGTTTTGAGCTATCTTTAGGTGTTTTTTCAGCAATACTGATAACACTTTGACAGAGAGAGAATTCATGCATTCTTAGACCGAACAAAATAAATACCTTATAAATATATTATACCATATACATAAATTAGATATCTAAATTTAAGTGTGAAACCCTTATTTTATAAGGCTTTGAATGATAATAATAACCATTTAGGAAAATAACGATGTAATTAATTTTTTATCTATATATAATAAATTTTATATATAAGAAAACATTGGTTAGGATGATACAGCAACTAACTTTTAAGCAAAAAGTAAAAACAGTTTCTATAATAAATTTAGGAGCAGTTTTAGAGTGGTTTGAGTTTTGTCTATATGGCTATTTAACAACCTATTTAAGCCTACTTTTCTTTCCCAAAGAAGATCAAGTTGTAGCAATGATAACAGTCTTTGGAATTTTTGCCGCTAGCTATATTATGCGACCATTAGGTGGTTTTGTACTTGGCTCTATCGGCGATAGATTTGGTAGGCGCTATGCTATCAGACTAAGTATGATTTTAATGTGTATCCCAATGTTATTGATGACTGTTATGCCGACATATCAATCAGCTGGGATATGGGCTATTTTAATTTTACTATTTGCAAGAATGCTACAAGGGTTTTCAGTAGGTGGTGAATATACAGGTATTCTTGTAGCTCTAGCAGAGAGCGCTTCTGAGAAATATCGCGGTCTGACAACAGCATTAGCTGGGTTAGCATCGCAAATAGGTGTGATACTTAGTGCGACAACAGTAGGAATTTTATCAAGCTTATTAACAAAAGATCAAATGCTAGCGTATGGTTGGCGAGTAGCATTCTTTATAGGTTTAATCTTAGCTATTTCTTCAACAATTATTCAGAAAAAAGCCAAAGAATCACCATTTTTTAAGGAGATGAAGGAGAATAATAAGCTAAGTAAAAGTCCTCTTAAAGATGCTATAAAAGGCTCTAAAATGCCATTAGTTTGGACTTTTGTTTTAACAGGCTATGTTGGTATAGCATACTATATGATGGCGACATTCTTACCAAATATTCTTATCTCAGATAGAGGTTTTGATGTCAATAAAATCATGTTTATAACTGTTGCGGTGTCATGCTTTTATGCAGCATTATCTCCGCTATTTGGTTGGTTGTCTGATATCTATGGTAGAAAACCTTTACTTTATATACCAATACTATTACTAGCGCTATTTGGTTATCCAATGTTTATATTTTTTAATAAAGGTAGTTTAGAGAGTATATTGATTGCTGAGGCTATATTAGCGATTATAATATCAGCAATGACAGCATCATTCCAAATAACAGTTGCCGAGCTTTTCCCAACTAATCATAGATATAGTGGTATGTCAGCAGCCTATAATACAGGTAATGCACTATTTGCAGGGACAACGCCGATGATATGTGTTTGGTTGTCTGGAGTATTTAATTCTAGTTATGCGCCAAGTTTTTATCTGATAATATCTTCTATTATTACGCTTTTACTCATCTATAAAATGCCTGAAACTAGACACTCACAAGAGTTTAAATTTATATAAGGTAATTTGTTTATTTTAGGATGCCATGCTTATATAAGAAGTCTTTGCCTAACTCGCCACCAGGGTTATTCTTATTAGCAAGCCTTTTGTAAACTTTACGAAGCCTTTCACCAAAGTTATCGTACAATCTTTCTAACTCTTGTATAGGTTCTGCATGATCATCAACGCGTAGGTCTATCAGAGGATAATCTTGTGTATCAACAACAAATAAAGCAGCCGATTGTTTACCTCTTTTATCACCGCCAGCTTCTTGTCCAACTTTAAGACACTTTAGTAGTCTATCTTCCAAAAACAGGTTTTCATTTTCTGTAGCTTTAAACACTTCTACCATAGTTTTTACAACAGATTTACTCTCTAGCATATTACCCACTACAGCATAGTTTTTGCCAGTTTTATGAGCCCATTGAGTATCACAGGCTATACCAGTATGAGCAGCACTTTGACCATATCTATCAACTATTGCAAGTTGTCTTATCTCAGGATACGGATCCCTAGCTAGAGAAAGTTCCATAGCTTCAGAGGCAGACTTTCCTTGAGCCAAGTACTCCATCATCCAGTATTTATGATATGGGTTAACAAAAGCTTGTGTTGCACAGGCTCCAATATTTGCTTTTGTATTTATTACGAATGTTCCTACAGCTGGTACACGAGAGGCTGTAGCAACTCCAATACAACCTGAACTCTCACACCTTGCTACAATTGAAAAGGTAGCACATTTAATTTCAGTCATGATTAACTATTAGTTTCTTGAGAATATAGTTAAAGATTATTATATAAAGAAATATAAATTAGAATATTTTATTTAGCTAATTCTTGTTGAGGGGATTTTTTCTGAATGAAGATATTTATAATCATTGCAATTAAAGTAACTATAGCACCAATTGTAAGTATATAAGCAGGAGCTACCTTATCTCCTGAAAACTTAATAGCGCCGATTACTATCATTGGAGTTAGTCCTCCAAAAACTGCAAATCCTATATTGTAAGAGAATCCAATACCTGTATAACGTATGTCTTGTTTAAATAGGTCAATAAGTATGGCAGGAATATTACCCCAACAAAGTGCTGCTAAAATAGCACTTATGAAAATTGCTAAGAAATAATAATTTTGGTTGTATACATATGTCTTATAGATAAAGAAGCTAAAAGCACATGTCGCTATGATACTGACAAGTAAAATAAAAGAGCGATTTATCTTGTCAGCGAAGAAGCCAACAACAACACAAAATATAGAGATAATTATAACTCCTAAACTATTAATCCATGTGAAGTCTTTTAAGTGTAGTTTTAACACCGTTGAAAAGTAAGATGGTAGTAGTAAGAATAGCGTTACAAAAATAAGAGCTCCAAATGAAACTATTATACAAGCATAAATAAAATTCCAACTATGTGTTAAAAGCATCTTTGTTACAGGTAAAGAGAACTCGTCTTCTATAAAAGGATTGAATCCTTTGATATCCATTAGTTGGCGTCTAAGGAAATACGCAATAATTCCAAAGATACCTCCTAGAATAAAAGCTATGCGCCAGCCATATAAGAACATCTGTTGTTTATCAAAGCCATCTAGGAGTAAACTTTCGACAATAAATCCTAGAGCCATACCTGCTATTAAGAAGCAAAAAATCACCCCTGTAACAAAGCCTTTTTTCTCTGGAGCAACCTCACCTACATAAGTGATAGCTCCAGGAATTTCACCTCCTACAGATATACCTTGAACAACTCTACAAAGTACAAGTAAAATAGGGGCAATAAATCCTATATGGTTATATGTAGGTAGAATGCCGATGATAAAAGTTGATAGAGCCATAATAAGGATAGAGATTGTGAAGGTTTTTTTTCTACCGTACTTATCCCCGAAATGTCCAAAAATAATTCCCCCTAAAGGTCTTGCTAGATATCCTACAGCATAGGCGCTAAAAGCTATCAATAAAGATGTTATGGCTGATCCTGTTGGGAAAAATAGCTTTGAAATATAGCTTGCAAGCAGGGCGTAAATGATGAAATCATAAAACTCGAGGATTCCCCCAAGACTTGATAAAAAAAGCGCTTTGCGTTGGTTTTGTTGTAACATATTATTCCTTTTAATCAATTGATATATATTGTTTTACTTCATTCTGGTTAAAATATTATCTTTTAATATTATCCAGTGGTATAAAGCTGCAACTACATGTAGTACAACTAATACAAGTAAAATACTAGCAAATAGATAATGATAGCTGAATATTTTTACACCTAAAGAATAATCAGTTTCAAATATTTGTGGAAAAGGAATAATAAAGAATATTTTCCATTGATAACCCATTAGCATTGATCCAAGAAGGCCAGATAGAGCCATACCAAGAGTTGAAATATAGAGACCTAAGTGAACAGCCTTTGCTATTACATATTGAATGCGAGGTAGAGGAGGGTCGTATCGAAGCTTTTTACTTAGAATTCGAGCAATTACTAACATGATTATGACGAAGAATGTTAGTAGACCAAATGATTTATGTAAGACCATAATCCATACAAAGTCTAATATTGCAAAGGCAAAACCAAAGCCTAATATTAGCTGGATAATTATTAAGCTTGCTAGAATCTTGTGAAGTAGCCTTATAAAAAAATTATATTTCATAGCATAAAAAATATTATTGTAGTAATAATTTTATAGCATTTAATATCTTTGATAAAAAGGTATTTGTTAATTTTTCCAAATTTTTCTGAATTCTTTTATTATTTGATCATGGCGTAAAAGAAAGTCGTTAGTATTGTAGTTTTCATCAAACTTTTGTGTTTTGACAACTCTTTTATCTTCATTGAGAATTATTTTATTAGTAATACTAAATAATTTATCTACGAAAGGCTTTATAAATCTATTTGTCATAAAACTACGGTAATTTAGTAGGTATAGTTTGGTTTCGTGATCGTTTACAGGGACAAAATAAACACAGATTTTTAGTTTATCAGAGTTATTCAGAAGCCAAAAGTTTGGTAAAACATACTTTAACATTAGCCGATCATTTTTAATTGCTTCAATATATTCTGGTTGGATATTTAAAGTTACATTTTCTGGAATTTGATATCCTCTACCAATTGATTTTTTGTGTACTGTTGCTAAATGGGTATAGTCCAGCTGATTTTCTATACAGTGACGGATATTATTTTGCCATGTGTCCGTAAGAAGTGAGTATTGGGCTTTAAAATTAGCATGTATACTTTGTATAAATTCAAAAGCATAGCTATTATCAATTTCTTCATCAAAAATGTTAATCCAAAGCATATCAGCAATAACTTTTGTTGGATAGGTCTTTGCTTTTAGTTTCGGTATTGCCCCTTTTGTTTCAGGGGTGTATATGCAGTGACCATTATGGTCAAACTTAAAACCATGAAAAGGACAAACTATGTTATTGTTACAGATTTTGCCAGAACTAAGTTCAGCTCCTCTATGAGGACAACGATTTTCCATTACACAGATATTATCTAGAGACTTCCAAACAACTAGGTTCTTACCAAATCTTTCCAATTTGATAGGTTTATTCTTAATCTCTTTTATATGAGCTATGGCGTACCAATATCTTGGGATATTTTTCATTTAAATGAAAATCTTTTTTTCATAAGTAGAATTATACCCCAAGCTATTAGATAATAAAAAGATAGGGCATATAAAGTAGTTGGTGTGTATGAGTGTCAATTCTAACAATCAAGAGCTAGTTGGTGGAGTGATTTTATTTTCAGCAGCTATTGTTGCTATCTTAGTCAACAACTCACCGCTATCTTTATACTATGGGATGTTGGATACGGTTAATGTTAAGCTTGGTGTAGAAAGCTTAGTTATAGATAAGAGCCTAACTCACTGGATAAATGATGGTCTAATGGCAATATACTTTTTGTATATTGGATTAGAAATTAAAAGAGAGGTAATCACAGGAGTACTATCACGACCATCTAGCATAGTAACACCAGCAATTGCTGCCTTTGCTGGCTTGATACTACCGAGCTTGATTTATTTATTAATAAACTTTCATGATACTCAACTTATTGATGGTTGGGCTATCCCATCAGCTACAGACATAGCTTTCACACTTGGGATGTTAGCATTACTTGGATCAAGAGTATCACCAAAGCTGAAGCTGTTAGTAATTACAATTGCTATTTTTGATGATATAGCAGCAATAGCTATAATTGCCTTTTTCTATTCAAAATCTTTATCTTTAGTCTCTTTAGTATTGGGGTCTGTTTTCCTTCTTATAATGATTTTTTGTAGCCTTGTTTTAAAGGTTAATAGATCTTCAATATATATTGTTTTAGGATTTTTAGCATGGTTTTGTACTATTAAATCAGGAGTTCATGCAACTTTAGCTGGTTTTGTTACTGCTTTATGTATCCCTTATCGAGATGGTGATCCAGATTCTCCAGCTAAATTTATGGAGGAGTCTCTCCATTCATGGGTTATTTATTTTATACTGCCGGTTTTTGCCTTTGCTAATGCGGGTGTGAATTTTTCTGGGATAAGTATTTCAATAGTATTTGAACCATTGACTTTAGGAATAATTTTGGGCTTATTTGTAGGTAAACAAGTTGGTATTTTCTCAATATTAGCTCTTTTTAAAAAATTAAAGATTTTTAAGTTAGGAGAATCTTTTTCAAATTTGCAGCTATATGGGGTCAGTATATTATGTGGTATAGGCTTTACAATGAGCTTATTTATAGGAACTTTAGCCTTTAACGATACTCATTTGTTAAATTCAATAAAAATAGGCGTGATTATTGGATCAGTACTATCAGGAGCTACAGGATATATAGTATTAAGATTTTTTGCTACAACCCCTAAGTAATTTAGGCTCTACTAATATTTTTATATATAATAAAAGAATAACTATAAAGATAAAAATACTAAATGTTTGACAGTGAAACACGGACAGATTGTTCTAAAAGATTTTGCTTAATGAGCTGGAATACATATAAGATAGATTATAAAGACTCTCAAGCATTTAATTCATATATTAATCAAGTTCATGCTGAGCATGATGTCGATATTTTCTGTTTACAAGAAGCAGTACATCATCATGAGACTAGGTTTCCTATTGAGCAGTTTGATATTAACTTCGCTTCAAATATCGTTTTACGTTACCATAATTATGGTGTAGCAACAGTTAGTCATTACCCTGTGATAAAAAATGTCAGGATACTTACCACACATAGGGAGTCTGTTATAAATACTCATAAAGCATCGTTAATTACTCATTTTAATATTGGTAATACAAAGGTCATTGTTGTAAATATCCATGCGATAAATTTCAAAAGTAATAGAGTCTATGAATATGAGTTTGAGAAAATAAAAGAAGTAATAAATCCCAAAAAATATAAATATCCTATAATTATTGCGGGAGATTTTAACTCTTGGAATAGAAAAAGAGTTAAGTTTATAAAAGACTTTTGTCGGGAGTTTAACTTTAAGGTAGCTTTTCTTGAAGGAGCTGACTTAATTAAATCTTTTCAGAATAATCATTTAGATTTTGTTTTATATCGAGACCTAAAGTTAGAAAAAGCATGTGTTTTAGATTGCCAAAAAATATCAGATCATAACCCAATTATTACAAGTTTTTGCCTGAATTAATCTAGCCGCCAAATGATTTTGTTTTGTCATTGATAATGTCATAGCATAGATCAGTAAGCTCAGCTACAGAGTATTGTTTAGGGTCTATTGCCTTTTCAAAAGACATTCTTGCTATACCAGGCTTAATAAAGTCACCTTTTTTACGCCCAAAGAAAACTCCAAAGTTATGAGCTACAGGGATTATAGGTATATCTGTTACTGTAGCTAGCTTCATTGCTGAGCGATGAAATTTAGGATATTCACCAACAGGGACTCTAGTTCCTTCAGGGAATATTATAATGCTAAGCCCTTTATTCTTAACTCTATCTTTGCCATCTTCTAGCACTTTCTTGATAGCCGAAAGCCCTTTAGATCTATCTATACCTATTGCTTCTGCAAAGTGGTTTGCTTTACCAAAGACAGGTTTATCTAGAAGTTCTTGTTTCATTACAAAGCAGCTCTTAGGGATTAAGCCATAAAAAACAAAAGTCTCTAGCATGGACTGATGTTTTGAAACATAAATACATGGATAATCTGGAATATTCTCTTTACCTTCTATTTTTACATAGATTTGTAAAAGTATAAATACACCTAATCTATATAAACAAGACCATAGCCAGCATACAAAAAGCCTGACTCTTAAAGATGCTCCCAACACACCGACTATATTCATTAAAGTACAGCAGAAAGCTAGTACAACATTGGCATATATTTTAAAGATATGCATTCTTGCTACTAATAGCAGATGAATAAGCTTTTTCATCTTTTTTCCTTAACCTTTGAACTCTTTTGTTTTTTCGGTTATTACTTTGTGGCAATAGCTTGTAAGTTCTTTAGAGTTAAACTCATGAGGATCAATTCTTTTACCAAAATCCATTCTGGCAATACCTGGCTTAATAACTTGTCCCCATTTTTTAGGGAAAAATTTACCAAAATTATGTGCTACAGGTATTATGAAAACATTTGCATCTGTAGCTAGCTTCATTGCTGAACGCTGGAACTCAGGATATTCGCCAACATCGACTCTAGTCCCTTCAGGGAATATTACAACGTTTATGCCATCAGCTAGGCTTTGTTTGCCATCAGTAACAACTTTTTTTAATGACTCTCTTGGTTTTTCTCTATCAATTGCAATACTACCTAAGTTCTTCATTGCAGAGCCAAATATTGGCGCTTCAAAGAGCTCTTTTTTCATAATAAAATGGCACTTGCCAATCAGTCCATAAAACATAAATGTCTCAAGCATTGATTGGTGTTTTGAAACATAGATACAAGGGTAGTCTTTGTCTATATTAACTCTACCAGTAATACGGATATAGACTTGAAGAAATACTAGCATACCTATCCAGTAAAGATAAGTCCATACATAGCAGACAGCCATTCTCCAAGATATAGGAAACTTGAAGAAAGTAAAGATATTTATAAGAACACTACAGCCACCAATTACTGCAAAAGAGTAAAGTTGAAAGGCAGTCATTCTTATCCACATTAGGGCGTTCCAAATCTTTTTAAGAAAAGATTTCATTAAAAATTCTCCATATTCTTTTTATTATAAAAAATAGTTTCGCACAACTACAGTACCAAAATTAAGGTACAATTTTATTTTCACCATTATACACTTTTTAAAGCAATCTTCCGATAGGAAAATAAATTTATAAAATGTAAAAAAATTTTTTGGAATATATAAATCATACTATTTTCTTAGAAATAGAATAGAAAGAAATGTTTTTTTTAGAGGTTTTAAAATATTATGAAATATCGGAAAACTTAATTTTAGAGGATAATCGTATATGAGCAAGCAAGGAATAAGCTTTTCAACACAACGGCTTTGTATTAACCCTATAATTCATAGTGATTTGGTGTATGAGCGTTTGTGTGAAATATTAACACCAGAGGTAACTAAGTATCTACCTGAAAGTTTTCAAAAAGTTAATTCTATAGCTAGTGCTAGAGAGTGGCTAAGTATTATGCAAAGTCAGAGTGAGGTTATTGGCATTAGTAATAAGGCAGATCAAAAGTTGATTGGATTATTGATAATATATATTGATAAAAGTATAGCGAATATTGGCTACTTGTTTGCAGAACAAGCTTGGCATCAAGGGTTTGCAAATGAGTTTTTAGATGGTCTTATAACTACTGCTAAAAATGAAACTTCCTGGAAGAGGTTAGTTGGAGGTGTTAGTGTTGATAATAAAGCATCTTCGAGATTGCTAGAGAAAAAAGGATTTAGAAAGGCTATAGATATCGAAAATTCAATGTTGAGTTACTTTTTAGATATTAGATAGTTATCTTTTAGGGTACTGTTGCAAATATTGACAGACTGAGGATAACTGATTCAAATTAAATTGTAATTACTTAGGTAAGGCATCCCTCCAAAAATCCAATTTAAAAAATTAAATCCAAATATTTCAGCTAAGAGCCTATTTATTATAACTATTACAATCAAAAGAAAAAGCAAGGTATTTAAATTTTTAATATTATATAACCTCTAGTTTTAAGTAGTTAATAAATATTATTACATGGATTTTAAAACTTCAAAATTTTTCATAGTATTTAATTTATAAATTCAGGGAATTATTATCAAAAGTGTACCTTCTGACACGTTTTTGAAAACCTTATTTTACGTGTACCAAAAAGTAGGGCTCTCAAGTTACAAAGTGTTACATCTTATAAATAGTTCAGATAATCGAATCCATTAATATTTTAAGTATCAAAAGCTTAAATATTTTATTAATGGGCTAGTAAAGATGATATTAGATATAGTAAATGAAGTAGTAGGCAAAGAAGAAGTTTTTTATAAGGCCGAAGTAAATGGGCTTGAGGCTATATATTCAGCTATAGATAATGAAGATTATTCAACTGTCAAAACTCTGTCTTTGGAGCAGATTGATAAGGGGTGTTTAGATCCTCGCTATGTAATATATGCCGAATTTGGATATTGGCATGAGGCTGTTGAATCTAATATTAAGGGTGAAATTCTTATAGAGTTAATTGAGATTCACCAGTTTTTCTTGGAAAAAATTGAAGATGGTAAAATTCGTTTTAAAGTTTATCTAGCAATCCTTGAGTGGCTTCATTCTAGTATGTTAGCTCACGCGAAATTTATAAAATCAAAATCTGATAGCTACTCTGAAGAAGATAAGGGAGCTTTAGAGCGAGCTTTTGATGAGTATATTTTATTCATAAAAGCAAATTTTGAAGATATTAATATAGCTCAGATATATCAAATCAAAGATATATATAAGACTTTAAAGGTTACACAAGAAATAGAAGATGTTGATCAAGTTGAGAATCAAAGTGAACAATGTAATGAAGTAAGTGATACCAAAGAGCAATGTGAAGATCATTCTTTAAATCATAGTGATTTTTATATAAGCGATGAATGGAGTAAGCTCTTACGGAATATAAGAATTTATCGAAAACTTATAAATGAAAAGTCATGGCTTAGAGCAGCTGTTGTTTATCAGGTTATTAATACAGCCTTAAAAGAGTTTGACCCTATTAAATACTTTCCTGAGACATTTTATTCTTATCTTAAAGACACAGTAAATGCATATGATCACTTAATGCATCAGCTAAGTCTTTCTAATAATCCATTATGGCTAATGTTATCACAAACATTTAGTAGCGATCCTGAGAGCTTTAGTACAGATGATTCATTGGATAACACTAGAGAAGTATTGGCGAAACAAGTTAGTAGTAGTTTTACAGATCAGCCTCAACAATATGAAACAGCTATGAGTAATGATGAGCAAGATCAATTAAATTGGTAGGATGTTATGTTAGGTAATTTATCAGTTGGTAAAATAAATTTTGATGATTTAACCGATCTAAAACTTGAAGAGCTTAAGTCACAGTTTAATTATAATTCACCTACAACTCTTGTAGAGCTTGAGTTTGCACAGCAATATAATAAGTGGCTTGCTTCTAAGCAGATGGACGGTATCCCTAATGGAAGACTACAAGTCAGTATTACTACCTTAAATGAAGACTTATCTGAAAATATTCAGAAGATAAAATATTTACATACAATCCAAATCAAGGATTTGAAACTTGATTTTGAGCTATATGGATTTAGTGGAGAGTTGTCTTTTAATATTCCATATGATCTTGAAAAAGAGAGTTTGTGGGATGACTTATCTAATTATCAAAATAAGTTTGTAATTGATATAAGGTATCAAGAGGATTTAAAGAACACAGGTTTCAGCCAGCCTAACAGACAAAACAATTGGAGTATTAAAGGTTACATAGACCTTTCAAAAGATAATGCTATAGAATTAATAGATCAAGTAAGCCATATTGGTGCTAGACGCTACCTATCTTGTAAACTGCTTTTTACTGATGCTCTTACATTTATTACAAAACAACACTATCCTGTTAAGATATATCCTCAATCTAGATATGCGGATATATTCGATGATATATTTGGAAAATTTGATAAATTATTAAGTATAAGTATCAACGAAGATATTACAGCTTTTTATACGCAATATAATTGGATATGTGTAAATTGTGATTATCCAAAATATAGTTTTTATGATTTCTTTTTTTATACGTTAAGACATTATCAGCTACAGCTGATTTATGATTATTCAACTCAAGATCCTAATTATAGTATAGTCGATTTAAGTAAACCTGAAACTAAAGAAGAAGCTATTACTGAATTGCCTATGGGAATAATTAGTAGAATTGTAAATCAAATAGGAGATTATAGTTTTAGTAATAGTAGTTTGATAAATCAGCACTGGGCATTACAAGAGGAGTCTCCGATTAAAAGTGTACATGCTTCGAGTAAAAGTATACCAGCATCAAAAGATCATATATTTAGCTATGCTGTACCATCAATACAATTAGAAAACGCAGAAGAGTTTTATAAAAAAGAAATTGATAATACAAAGAAAAAACTAAAATATATAGATCTTGAATGGGAATATTTTCCAGCAGAGTTTACGATTCTACCAAGAAGTAAATTTTCTTTACCGAAAACATATAAGAAAATATTATCTCAATATACTGGGGCTTTAGTGATTTCGAGCACAAAGATATCCTTTAGAAACTATAATAATATAGCTATATATGCAGGACAAACATCCATATATACAACTTGTGCATCTAATAAAGATATTTCTAGTATCGACTATCAGTTAAAACATGGTATAGATATCAATACATGTGTATGTTCAGCTGATGTTTTAGCGTTATCTTTTCCAAACTTTGCTAAACCTGTCAAAGCATTAAATATTTATGGCTGGATTGATGGTCAACCCTCTGGAACAGATACTACATATTCTATTGTAGCAGCAGATCAGAAAGATTCTCAGAAAGATATTAATAAAGATTTTTCAACAGAAAAGACTATTTTCTTGATGCATGATCATACGCTTAAAGAGCTTTCTTATATAGTAAGAATACCTTCACTATTAAATGGGAATTCTAATAAATCACTTTATATAACTTTACCATATTTTATATTACATGATCATGCAGTTATGCCTCTACGTAATGGTACCCCAGTAGCAATTAGTTTAAGTCAAGAAAATGGCTCGATTGATAAGGTTATGTGGCATAGCATGTTAGATGAATCTTTTAACAAAAATTCTCAGATTAATAAAATGACTCTTGGAGCTAATGATTCAGCAGGAATTGTTCACCAAGCAGAAAATAAAAAGTTACAAGAGTCGGCTTTAGAAATATTTTCACAGACTTCGAATAATAAAACTCAAATAATATCTGATAAAACACAGATGTCTTTGATTTATAGAGAGGAATGATATGAATGTTTTACTCGAAAAACAAAGTATTTTGTCTATCTTTGCAATAGGCATCATGGGAGTAGTTGTATTTATAATAATAATTAAGATGTATAAAAAGCTGATGCAAAGAACACTCTTTTATAAAAAAGGACTTGGTAAGATAAATACCTTTTTTGCTAAATTATTTAAGGTGAATGCACTTAATGAAATATATCTAGAGTTTTATAAGTCGTTAAGTTTATGGGAAAGGTTCAGACTGTATTTTGCAAGGAAGAATATATTGATCAATAGCTCTCTTGAAGTTGAAGATGAGTTTGGAATTTATTTTAAATTAGACACTAACCACCTTAGTCTATATATCAATCCTAAAAAACTTTATAAATCCAGGATTAAAGAGGCTGACATTTTATGCTT
The DNA here is from genome assembly GCF_041102755.1 of Francisella sp. 19X1-34. NCBI lineage: Bacteria > Pseudomonadati > Pseudomonadota > Gammaproteobacteria > Thiotrichales > Francisellaceae > Francisella > Francisella sp. 19X1-34. The sequence continues at coordinate 11,863 of NZ_JBGCTX010000014.1, read as the reverse complement.
ATTTAATAAAGTATTTAAAGGGCGCATAAATTTAGTTGTAGTTAATGTAGGTACTAGACTTGATAATAAAGGCTTAACTAGTCAGATAGATCATATCAGCATGTGTTTTGCTGATATTTCTAGATACTTATCTAGTAGTTTTAGTTATATAGTAAATATAGTTGAACAAGACAATAATATTTATTATGAGACATGGCGTCAGTATGCACAAGTTGCTAATATTAAAAGCTTTTGGGTAGATGAGAAGCCCTCTCTATCATGGTTTGATATAGTTACCACTAAATATACAGACAAACAACTTTACTTAGGTGAACAACCTTTTAGCTCTAAACAGATAAGAGATTTATATTGTTTTTTAAATAATCATCTTCGATTTGAGTACTTTATTAACTCATTGCAGTCGGAAATATCTAATAAGGTAGCATTATACGGAGGGTTTGGAATTGATCTTATCAAGACAGGTAAGCTCTTCAGAAATAGTGTGATTGAGAAAGATTATTTTACTCAAAAGTTTACAAAAAAACTTAAGAAAAAGACTTTTCTAATAGTTCTACTTTTATTAATAGGTTGTTTTATAGTTGGCTGGTACAAGGTTAAAAACAATATTAGTAATATAGCTAATCAAATACCTTTGACTTGTAAATACTCAGGGTCTTTAAGTGAGATTAATTTAAAAAATTATCAAAAAAGTTTAAATGAAACTTTTTATAGTAACTTAATTGTAACTCTAGCATATCATAATGCAGGGAAGAAACATTTAGATAATTTGTGGGAGAGATTTATATATAAACATGTAATACTTCGAGCATTATCAAAGACTAATAATCCCATACAGAGATTAGCTTTAAACATTCTTCAAAACCAGATAACAAATCCATACATAAGAGAACTGGTTTCTGATAATTTATGGTTATGGTCTAAAGTCACTAAAGTACCTGAGAATGTTTTGAGAGTGTGGCTAGAGGTTGCTCATGATAAGACTAATCTTAAAAGGGAGTATGACTTGTCTTCTGATAGGCGAGAATATAATAATATAACTGAATATATTAATGATTTTATTGTCCATATATTTAAGCAAAAAAACTCTGTAAAGATTCCATTAGATAGAACAGTGATAAATAGAGCTTTAGAATTAGCCCTATTAGATCAGCTATTAAATGATCATAACTTGAGCATTCATATACATGACTCTAAATTGAGAGATCAATTATCTCTTTCATATGAACAAAGAGTAGTTTTAAACCATTTTATTACCTACTTAGAGCTTAGAGATGTTATTGAAACAGTTGTAAGTCAAGTAAGTACTAGAGATAAAGTAGATAGACTAGCTAATATTGAGAATAGCATAAAGCAGTTAGCTAAAACACCATGGGATAGAAAGTTAGTTAGTTTTATGCTACAAAGTGTTAGTGATAATTTCTACTTAAGTTCGCAGGATGAACGTAAAGATTATTATAGTTATAACTTCTATGAAAAGAATATAAAACCTATCAATTTAAAGCTTTTGAAAACTGTTAAGGCATATGCTGAGATAGGTATTAATATTAATCCTATATATACAAAGTTTAAGTTATCATTAGATAAATATAAAAAAGCTTATAAGAACTATTACTATCAAAAGGCTTTAGATGCTCTTGAAGTTGATTCTAGAGATATTTATACCTTGCTATTTAGTTTAAAAAGAATTAGTACATCATCAAATATAGAACCTTTATTATTGTCTATTCAAAAAAATGTTTTACAGCATAAAAATGTTTTCATGTCTGAAAAAAGCTTTAAAGGGATTAATAATTTCCATAATAACCTTCAAAAATATAACAAGATCATGGATAAGTATATTGATATATTAAATAAGACAAAATCAAACCCTGAAATATTAATTAAATTTTATCAAAATGATAAACATCCTTTTAAAAAAGATGTGGATGAGTTTCTACAATCTACTAAGGTCACGCCAGAGCTTGCTAGACCTCTTTCTCAACCTGCACTAGCTAGTGAACAAGTAACAACAGCGTTATTACAAGAGTATGTTCAAAAATATTGGCGTACAAATTTACAAGGCAGTTATAATAAGGTTTTTGATTCCTTCCCATTTAAAGAAGATGCTACTAATGAAATAAGTGTAGATACTTTAATAAAAACTATTGGAAAAGATGGAAAATTTTGGAGATCTTACGCAAAGATTGCGCCTTTAATCAGAAATTATAAGGGAAATAAGTGGCTTACAGATGGACAGTTTAAAGAGTATCAAAAGATAAGTAAGCTATCTAAGCTTCTTTGGGATGCTAATGGCAAACCAAAACCTATAAAGTTTACTTTAAAAACATCTGAGCTATTACCAAGCTATAGTCACGTTGAGACTTCGTGGATTTTCTTCAAAGATAAAAAAACATCTTACTATGAAGGTGTTTTATCGATAGGTGAAAATAGTATTTCTGATATAGGAGTTGGAGAGGTTAAGCGCATTTTTGAAGTTCAGTGGTGGTTAAATAAGCCCGCATCAATTGCTTTAGTAAGTGACAAGAAAGATTTAATAGCTCAGCAAGTAATAGAAGGCGACTGGTCATTTTGGAAGTTATTAAAGTCAGCAGATCGTAAAGGAAATATTTTTTATTGGAATTTTAATAATGATAATACAGATGTTTCGTTTGATATTAATTACTCAAAGATATGGCTTAATTAAAGAGCGTTTTGGAGGTATTTTATGGATGAGTTATCTATTACTGTAAAAGAGATGGTAAATGCTCTTAATCAAATACAGTCTCAAGCAGAGAGAGACTTCAAAAACTATACAAGATGCTTATATTCTTCTAAGGTAAAAGCTCATTTTCCTCATATGTTAACCCCAACATTTCAAGGGTGTTATATTAAAGTTTCAGATTGTTATCTACACGATGATAGTAACTATATTGACCTAGAGCAGCAGGTTGAGGTAGATATATTAAAGAAACAACAACTTTTATATTCAGCAATCTCTACAAGGATATTGCCTTTTGATGTTGAGAGTGTTGAGAATCAAACTCAAGGGATAAGTCTAAAATTTACCGCTAAATCAGAGAGTTTCACTTTACAAGATAATAGTTTTAGCTTTTGGTTACATTCTGATTCTATGGCTATAGAGGAGCTTATTGATATTTATGGAAAATTAAATATCTTAGATAAAGCTTCCTTGAAAATAGAGTTCGTTGATAGTTCCATACTTGAAAAGGTAGTCGATATTAGTTATGGCTATGATTATATACAACACTCTAATCATAGGTTTCGCCAAAATTTGGCTGATCCTAGATTACAGTTTAGAATTAATGTGAATTTACACCAACATTTGTCACAGAAGATCAGGTCGATAAAGTTATTAGTTCAAGGTTTTTCTATTGAAGAACTATACCAAGATCAGTTAAATGATCTATTTCATACAAACTTAATACCTGTGGTTAACCAATACCAAGCGATTAGTGATAATTTTGTTATGGATGGTGACTATGAGGTTTATTGGTTAAAGAGTAAAGAAAGGACTGATTTTTATATTCATGAAGTATTAACTGTATATGTAGATAAAAAACCTTTAGCTCCTATAGATTATAAGGTCATTTATAAAGATAACAGGGTTGGGTTAGAGTTTAATCAAATTTCTCAAGTTTATAATAAGGTTATTTCAGCGGATATATATGTTAGTCGTAAGTTTGATCAAGGATTGATGAACAATTATCATAAAGCAAAGGTAAAGTGGCTAAACCAAAATATATCTACTTATAAACTAGAAGTTAAAAGTCTAATAACAACTTCTGAAACTCAATATGATATCCACTTAATAGAGCCCTTATTAAGGATCCTTAAAATACCTAGTATCCATAGGTGGCATTTGCAAGATTGGAAAGGCTTGCTCAAATTTACGGATATATCAGCATTAGTTGATATTCAAGCTTGGCTTAATGATATATCTATAGATGAAGAAATGCAAATATCTTTATATTTTAAGAGTGTTTCTAAAAGCTATCAAAATTGGGTCAGATTTTATCTTGGACAGATAGAGGTATTCTTGCAAAAAAATACTAAATATAACTTTAGGATAAAGGGGGTTTTTCAATGATATCTTTTCCACGGAATTATAAAAACTGTATTCGCTATATAAATGAACAATATCCAAACTATAGGAAGTATTGGTATGCAAATTGGGATCAAGATAATGCTGTTTATATTATTAAAGAAGTTATAGTTGAAGATATGGTCATAAATATTTGGATTAATATTTGGTTATTAAATAAAGATACTAGAAATTTAGCAATACTTAAAAGTTGTCTGGATGTTGCTGCAACTAAAAGTCTTAAAAGCCAGATATTAGGAAAGTGGTTAACACTATATAACTACGCCCTTTATCCTGAGTTGCTAAGCTACCAAAGTGATATTTACCGTAATGGAGAAATCATCTTTTCTAAAGATGATTATAACTATCGATCTCTTGCTACAATAGAGCAACTTATTCGTAAATCACTAGGTAAATATAGGGTCAGAGTTGACTTGAAATATCTTAATAAGGTTAGAGGTAGCATTTTGGGAGAGGCTAAATTAAATAGTCCTTTATCAAAAGTTTATGTAGATAGATTAATTATTATAAGTGGTAAGATTACTTTCAGAATGTTAACACAGGAGCCAGAAAGAAACCTTAGCAAACTTTATAAAGAGATAATCGCAAAACTTATAGGCCTTAGTTCTGAGCTTTATGTTGCTTTTAAGAATATTTTACTAGTAATTGATAATGGTTTAGAAACTCTGAATTTAGGAGATCTACTAAATAGTAGTAGTTTATCAGGAAGCTTTATTTATAAGGTTATAGAAAATGAAAAGTACTAGAATAAAAAATATAAAATCAGTTTCGGTGTTCATATTATTTTTACTTCTTTTAGGATGTACAAGTTCAAACTTTAATCTAATAATTCAACCAAACAAGCTAAGCAATAATGGTCAACCTTTCTATGTTATTGTTAAAAAGGAGTCAATGTTTAATTACTTAGATAGTAACGTAGATAGTGTCTATGATAGTTATCTTAATACAGGTAAGAAATATTATGGTGTTTTGATATATCCAAGTAAAGGTAAGCAGGTTATACCTATAGGGAAATCAAAGAACCAAGGCATATCAGTATACTTCTTGTTTAAGAAAAATAAAGGAGAAGGATCTTGGAAGTTCTATATTAATCCAAATAATCAGGAGGATAAAACGGTTAATATTTCAAAAAATAATGTAATGGAGGTCTTGTAAATGTGGAGATTGAAATTCTATAGTATTATTAATGAAGTTGATAACTATATTACTAAAAGTGATACTGATTTTTATCAACATGTTGAAACTTTGTATAAAGAAATTTTATCGTTACAGTTAGAGTTGGTTGATATAAATCGTGAAGAAGGTAAGTATAGTCAATCACATCTAATTACATTTGCTTTAGCAGCATACTGTGATGAGAGATTAAATATAAAAGCAATATCTTCAGGGTACTGTTATGAGATGCTACAGACCCAGCTGTTTAAAACACTAGAGGCGGGCAAAGTTTATTATCAATATTTAGAATACTTAGTAGCACAGAGGTCACAAATTTATATTGATACTTATTGGGTATATTATTATTTACTTACTCATGGCTATAAAGGGATGTATGATTCTGATAATTATTTTGAAAGAAGTCTTTATTTAAGACAGCTAAAAATATTGTTAATAGATTATACTCCCTTAAAGCTTTCTATTGAATCTCCTTCAATAATAAAAAGAATTAAAGATAAGCTTAAAAGAATATCTTTAAGAGTATTAGGCTTAGTAGAAGTAGCATCATTTTTCTGTCTAATTTGCAGCTATTTCATAATTAATTATTTATAGGGAGGTAAAATATATGTCAAAACAAGTTTGTGCAGGAGCTAAACTTAAGTGTAGCTTTGGTCAAGCACCATCTAGCCTAATAGTTTTACCTAAACCTTTTAGTTGCGATCAGAAACCTGCAGCAGTTATTACAGATAGTATACCAATGATCAATATCCCTTCATTTGGGATGTGTTCATGTCTAGCAAATCCAGAAGTTGCATCTGCTACATCTGCAGCATCTGGTGTATTAACACCAATGCCATGTATACCTGCTATAGCTACACAATGGTTTCCTGGTAATCCTAAAGTAAGAATAAATGAGATATTATCATTAACTGATAACTGTAAGTTAAATTGTATCTATGGTGGTGTTGTAGAAATTGAGGAGTCAGGGCAAAACAAGGTAACAATAAAATAGAGAGGTTTTATTATGGTTAAACATATAATTACTCAAAATATGCAAGGTATTAATTTAGAGGCTAATAACGATAACAAAATAGTATCTATATTTTGTAATGCAGCAGATGAAGTTATAGTTTTGACAACTCAACAAGCATCGGTAAATTTAAATTCAAAAGAAGGGACAATTCTTTTAACAACAAATGATATAAAGATATCGTTAGATAAATCTGGAAGCATAACTTTAGATAATGGTAATTCTAATATTAATATAAAAGGTTCAAATGTTAATATTCACGCCTCAAATATTAACATAAAAGGTTCAAATATTAGTATGCAAGGTAATATTAGTATCAAAGGTAACCTTAGTGTTGCTTAACCTTTAAGCAATCTTATATTTATATACAACTAAAGAATCTTTAGATAGTAGTTATTTAAGTACATCTTAACCCTATAATGAATCTCAAGGAATCCCCCTCTAATAAATAAAAGAAAGTTACAAAATTTTACAAATACTTAATATTTAAGATACATCCAACAATTATTTTAGTATATAGAAACTACAAATAGTTTTATTAAGAAAAAGAAAAGGGGTGTTTAAATGAAAGTTAATGAATCAATTCCAAAATCTCGTATTACAATTACATATGATATGGAGGTTAAAGGAACTAAAAAGAAAAAAGAGTTACCTTTTAGACAACTATTAATAGGAGATCTTTCTTTAGGCAACTCACAGGAAAGAAAAAAGGATTTACCTAATCGCAAAATTTATGAGCTAGCAAGTCCAAACCTATCAGAAGTGATGGAGCCTATGGGTATCCAGTTAAATATTCGTGTGCCAAATCATCTTAAAGAAGATGCTGAAGATATTAAGGTTAACTTATGTGTGGACTCGATGAAAGTATTTGATCCAAGTACTATTGCTCAACTTATTCCTGAATTGGCATCGCTACTTCAAGCTAAGAGGCTAATACAAGAATTTACCTCAACTATTGATAATAATAGAAAACTTAGGAACTTATTTAATAATGAAATTAATAATGCTCAAGCTATAGAAAAGATTCAAGAAGAGCTTCCTCAACTTGAGTCGTATGAGCTTAATAAAGGGGGAGAGTAAAATGAGTGAAACTAAATATAAATGCGTTGATATTCTCTCAGCAGCAGGCTTTGAAGATAGTAGTTGTTTTGATCTTATATCCCAAGATCAACTAAGTAAAAGCAAGTTGCAGGCAAGTTATGAATCAAGATTTATGACAGCATTATCAATATTACTTAGTAATAGAAAAGATGAAACAGTTATTGATAAAAATTTGATTAACCGAGTAACTAGTATGATTGATCAGATGCTTAATAAGCAGGTTTCAGAAATACTAGCACATCCAGATTTTAGGAAGTTAGAAACCAGCTGGAGATCTGTTCAAGAAGTTGCAAACAGCGTTAACTTCCAAAATACGCAACTATCTATAATGGATGTTGAAAAAGATGAGTTAGCAGAAGATTTTGAAAATAATAGTGTGGATGTATCTGGTAGTGATTTCTTTAAGAAGATTTATGTTGCTGAATATGATCAGTTCGGAGGTGAGCCATATGGAGCATTAATAGGCCTTTATGATTTTGATAAGTCACAAGAAGATATTGAATGGCTTACTGTTATGGGCAAGGTTGCAGAAGCTTCTCATGCACCATTTATCGCGGCAGTATCGCCAAAATTATTTGGTTGTGAGACATATAATGATTTAAGTGATATTAAAGATGTAGATGGTCTGATGGCTCATCCTAGGTTTGGACGGTGGAATGTGTTTCGTAAGACAAGGGCAGCTGGATATATAGGCTTAACACTGCCTAACTTTATGCTGAGAGCTCCATATGATCCTGTTAATAATCCTGCAGGTAAAGGGCCTTTAAGCGATTTTAAAGAAGAGGTTAGTCTGGCTACTCCAGATCAAAACTGTTTATGGGGTAATGCATCGGTACTCTTTGCTAAAAATTTAGCTAGGTCATTTGAGACTACAGGTTGGTGCCAATCAATTTGTGGTCCTACAAGCGGAGGAAAACTTGAAGGTTTACCTATTTATAACTTTAATGAACGTGATAGTAATGCTTTTGTCTTGCCTGTTAACTTATTAATTCCAGATCATAAAGAATATAGTTTAGCTAAGGCTGGTTTTATAGGATTAGTTTATGAGAAGAAAACGTCAAATGCATGTTTTTTCAGTGCACAATCATTAAAGGTAAGTGAGGAGTTTGAAGATCCAAATGATAGTGAAAATAGTCAGCTAATTACTAAGTTACCATATACATTTTCAGCTTGTAAGATAGCTCATTATGTTAAGTGTATGGCTCGTGATGAGATCGGTTCTGAGTCAGATGAAACAATTATAGCTAACAAATTAAATACATGGATTAGTAAATATATAACAACACTTCCAAACCCTGATACGTTAACTGTTTCTTACTACCCGTTTAAGGCAGCTAGTATTGAAGTCAGCAAATCTCATGGTATGGCTGGTTGGTATAACTGCTCGATCGAAGTCTTGCCTCATGTCAAATTTGAGGGAATGGATGTGGCTATTAAACTAGATACAAGACTTGCTTAAGAAAGAGTAACTACAAAAGGAGAAAAGAGATGTCAGAAATTAATAGATTAGTTTTTAATGAAGGTGGGATGTTTCATTTAGAGTCTAATTCACTAGTAAATGCACAGCCTGACTCACATAATATAACGGACTCACGGTTATTATTAGGAAGTAGTTTCTCTATTAGTATCGCTGGACAACCTGTTACATTAACTAAGTTTAAAGCTATGCAACCTGGAGGTGCTTCAGAACCAAGAAGTGATATTGTAGCGACGCTTGAGCGTATGGATATTGAGAATGCGACCTTAGGGACTTTGGCAAATAACTCTATAACTATAGGGGTAACAAGCGAGACTCTCAATGCTATACAAACGGCATATGCTTCTGCTGCTGCGCGAAATAGCTTGATTACAACCCAGCTTACAATTACTCCAGATTCTTTAATTCCTGAAGGGCAGTTTTATTTCATATCTGCCACAGGAAAAGAAGGTATCTGGGAAAGTATTGCAAGGCTTGAAACATCAGTAACATTTACAACTATAGCTAGGGCCGAAATCTCTCCAATGGATGACGGTGAAGGTCCAAATGCCCCAGGATATGTTACTTTTGATAATGTACTTGCGAGTAATAACTTCAAAGTTTCAATCTCCACATCAAAGATAAAACCTAGCGATAAACTAGTTGTAATAGTTCGAGCAAATAATTCAGCAGCAGCTGAAGAATAGAGGGTTTGTTATGAGTCAAGTGCATTGGAGTATGGGGCAAGTATTATTGCCGGAACATTTCATCTTGCAGCAAAAATATATGCATCAGCTGAGTAGTCATTTGAATAGTGTAATTAATGGCTACGATGATGGTGTTTTGGATATTGTTATAGATGAGAAAGCATTATCTTATAATGTTTTAAAAATAACTGACTTAGCTATGTTTATGCCTAATCATATCTTTGTATCGTTAAAGTTTAATGCTATATGTGAAGCTTATGAGCTAGATTCAGAGCAAGTAAAGGATAGTCAGTTAAGCCTATATCTAACCTTAAAAGAGAATCCAAGTATACAGCTTAAAAGGGTTAATAATTATGATATTGAGATAGAGTATTTTGAATTTTTTTTAAGTGATTCTTTAGTAGCTAATGCAGAATACTCAGTAAAGCTTTTTGAGTTGATTTATATAGAGGATGAGCAAAAATGGCAAATTGGTAAATATATGCCTAAATGTATACTTCTACCACAGATGTTTGCTAGATCATTTTTAGAGTCTCTAAAAGAAAAGCTATCTAATGTTAAAGAGAAACTACAATCTATTTGTATAAGTAAGAATTTATATGATAGATACCAGTCAGTTCATCTTAAACTATCAGAAATAGAATATTGGTTAGATCTCCAGCAATCAGGAACTAAGCCTATAAATATACAAGACCTACAATATTGTTTATATAGGCTATATCAGTGTACGTCTATTGTATGGGATAATAGAACTTATCTTTATGAAAGTTGTGGCCAACCTTTGTATGATTGTATTAAACTTTTAGAGTTAATAAATAAATACTTTTTAGGCGAGTTAAAAACCTCAAACACATATAGTTTGACTTATAAATATGGTATATATCAATCAGGTATACTAGATGATGCATTTTTTATATCTGAGTTTAAATATCTAGTATATGAGGGTAGCAAATCAGCAATATCTGAAAAGAAAATCTTAATTAAAGGTTTTGCTCCTTCCAAAACTGAGAATATTTTGTTAAAAGCTTTACCTGGTATTGAGATAAAAGCAGTTGATGAAAAAATATTTTTGGATAATTTTCCAAATGCAGATCAAGTTTTTGAAATAATACCAAAAGGAGATCAGTGGCAGTCTGTAGCTGATGAAAGAGTCTTATGTTTTGAGACTAATTTATTAAAAGAGGAAATATCTCAAATATACTTAAGTTGCATATAAAAATAAAAGTATATAGAAAAGTCTTCACTATTTCCTGAATATGATTAAATTAACATATTCTTAATATATAATTAGAATATGCCTGTTAGATAGGGGGATGTATGCATATATTGATCGTTGATGATGATAAAAAAATTTGCTCTATGCTTGAACTTTTTTTTAATAAGTACAACTATGAAGTAGATGCAGTATACTCAGGTGAAGAAGCTCTTAGCCTTTTAGAAACTAGCCATCACCAATTTGATGCTATTATACTAGATATACATATGCAAGGGATATGTGGTATTGAGACCTGTAAGAGAATTAGGCAATTTTCAGAGATACCTATATTAATGTTAACTTCAAGCAAAGAAGATGTTAATACTATATTAGCATTAGAAATAGGCGCTGATGATTATATGACGAAGCCTTTTAATATTATGGTTTTGCATTCAAGAATTAAAAACATTCTTAGAAGGTCTCATCAATACCATGAAATTTCAGCAAATAAAAAGTTTATCAACTATACCTTTTCAGATTGTACTCTTGATACAGGTACACAAACATTAAGATATAAAGATAGAATAATACCAATAACAACAGGTGTTTATAGGATTCTTAAATATTTTCTAGAAAATCCAAATATTGTTCTTTCTAGAGACCTTTTGATGGAAAATATACAAAATAGATCTTTGGAAAGTTTTGATAGATCAATAGATATTCAGGTCTCAAGATTAAGAAAAATACTTAAAGATATTGGTATTAATGATGCTATAAAGACTATACATGGCTCAGGGTACATGTGCAATCTAAGTGTGCATCAGAGTATTAGATAGTAAGGCTTGGGAGTTTAAGTCCTTTGGGAAGGCTACTATATATTGTTATATTTCGTTTAGTTTATTTCTTTTAGAAAATTTGTATCGCAATGTTAATGTTATACGAGGCTTTAAGTTTTTAGTCAAAGAACATTGTGAATGCTAATTCATATACAGCAAAAAACTTAGAGGACTTCACGTTAACTATATCTTAAATATGTATTGTGGGACTGTTGAAATCTGATATTAATTTTAAAATTGTTTAAAATATACTGAAAAGTAATATATGATTTTTTTATGTT
>NZ_JBGCTX010000013.1:0-38568 GCF_041102755.1 Francisella sp. 19X1-34 | reverse complement strand
TCAGTTTATTATTTCTCCAATTAAAATCAATAATTATAAATATTTAGACATGAAGTAATTATCGAACTGAGGTTAATTAAATAAATTATAAAGCTATTAGCAAAACTACTATATAACATTAAATATAAGCATATCAAATTGTTTATATTTATTAATCACCTATTTGAGCAAAACTCTTGCATACCACATCAGTTTTTTTAAGATTAAAGTCTATCTACTCATAACCCCTTAAACTTCCTTACTACACTTTCCATTATTAAAAATAATAAAATTATCACTCCTAATTTTAGCTTTAATAGATTCTCTATAGTAATTATGTATGAGCATAAATAAACGGAGGAAAATAATATACAACTTTAATAATAGTTAGATATATAAAGATATCATACGCAACTCATAACGCTAACCTAGATATATCTTACAATCAATTGATGTTATTAGCATAAAGAGACTAGCTTTCACAACAAAGCAACAAGCATGAATAAAACACATATTAAATAAACTTTAAAAGACAATTGTTAAGAAAAAAGTAGAAGAAGAAAGTATATTGAATTAATTAAGCTAACGTACTTGCCTTATAGTTTTTCTTAGCTTCAACAAACTCAATTTTTAAATCTTTATATTTAGATTTAATAGCTTTAATATCAGCCTTTGATAGAACATTTTCTTTCTTAGCTTTAAGGTATTCTTGCTTAGCGTTATACATGTTTTTAACGTTAGCAACTAGCTTAGTATATTTTTCTTCTATACCAAGATGGAAAGTTTTATTCTTTTTAGTTAGAGCTTCATCTAACTTAACTTTAGCTTTTGCAATTTCTATTAAGTGCTTAGGAGTTGTTTTAAGATCATAACACCATCCAATCTTTGCAAGACCAGCGATAAGCCATTTAGAAGGGTCTAAATCAAACCATCTAATACCATTTCTATAGTCACCAGCAAAAGCATGATGGTAGTTATGATACCCTTCACCGCCTGTTACAATCGCAGTAATCCAACTATCTCTAGCAGTATTTTTTCTAGAGTAAGGTCTCTTCCCAATAGTATGAGCTAGAGAATTAATACAGAAAGTAGCATGATGCACAAGTATAACTCTTAAGAATCCTCCTAGAAGTAGGAAACTTACAGCACTATGCCAAGCAGCTGAGAAAGTATGACCACTTAAGAATCCAAATATAAACCCAGCCAGCGCAGGCAAACCAAAACACGCTAATATTGCTAAAATAGTATAATGCTTATGTTGAAACACTAGTGCTTTATCTTTTAAAAGATCATTAACACCACGAATTTCTTGTACATCAGCAGTATTGTGTCTAAGTAACCAGCCAAAGTGCGAGAACCAAAAACCTCTTGTAGCAGCATACGGATCTTTTACGGGATCATCAACATCCTTATGATGTTTTCTGTGATCTGAAGACCATTGTATTACACTATTTTGTAATGCTGCAGTACCAAAAACTAAAAGGAAGTAGCTAACAAATTTATTAGCCTTATATGTCTTATGAGACCAAAGTCTATGATATCCCATAGTAATACTAATACCAGTTATAGCATAAAATATAGCTAGACAAACATAGTCTGAAGCTACAAAGCCGTATGTCATACCATACCAAGGTATCACTATCACAGCAAATAGAGGTATTATTAATAGTCCAAAGACACTTTTCCAAACTATACTACCTTCTTTTTCTATTGTTTGGTCTATTTTGTAGACCTCTTTCTTATTATTCATTTAGAACCTTTTTATCCCTTTTTGAATTGAATCCACCCAAGGTGGATATTGAAAACTTCTTAATTTACGACTGAATGATACCACACATCTTATTTTTTTGATAGTAGTTTGTAAATATCTAAATTTGTGATCTAGCCTTAACATCAATTTCAAGGCATTGATCTTTAAATCCATTTACATATCTATAAGCACCGGCAAGAGCTATCATTGCACCATTATCAGTACAATACTTCATTGGCGGGAAAAATACTTGATAATTATTATTTTTTGATAACTTTTCTAGTCTTTGACGTAGTAATTTATTTGCACTCACTCCACCAGATATGACTAATCTTTTATTTTTTGTTTGCTTTAGAGCCTTATTACACTTTGACACTAAAACATCTATAGCTGCATCTTGAAAAGCATAACAAAGATTGGCTTTATTTTCGTTAGACTTATCTGATTCTGAATGCCACGTATTTAACACAGCAGTCTTTAAGCCACTAAAACTAAAATCCAAATTTGGCTTATTTTTCATAGGCCTTGGTAATAAATATTTTTTTTCGTCCGTAGCCTTCTCTGCCAAATTAGCTACTTCAACTCCTCCTGGGTAAGACATACCCAAAAGCTTAGCTGTCTTATCGAACGCTTCTCCTGCGGCATCATCTATGGATTCACCAAGTAAACTATATTGACCAAAATTTCTAACTTCAAATAATTGAGTATGACCTCCAGAAACTAATAAAGCTACAAATGGATATTCAATATTACTCTCTGTATCTAAAAGAGGTGATAATAAATGCCCTTCTAGATGATGAATAGCTACAGTATCAATATCATGAATAAAACCTAGAGTTTTAGCAAATGTTGCACCAACCATAAGCGCACCAACCAGTCCCGGTGTAGCGGTATATGCTATACAGTTTACATCCTTAAAACTAAGTCCAGATTCTTTAAAGATTTGCTTAGCAAGAACATTTAATTTTGCAATATGCTCACGTGATGCTAATTCTGGGACAACGCCACCATATTCCTTATGCAAATCTATTTGGCTATATAGAGCATCAGCAACTATTTTTTTAGAACAAGAATCGTAAATAGCAAGCCCAGTCTCATCACATGAGCTTTCGATACCCAAAACAAACATTACTTCTTAGCGCCACCACTTGTCTTAGTTATCTGAATAAACTTTGTTATAAATGACCCTAAAATAAGCCCAATAACAAATGCTATCGACATTAGAACAATAAGTGGCAGTGTCGTAGTACCAAAAATATAATCAAAACTAACTGTATCAGTATTCAAGATAGATAGCACGACTATAAGAATTATGACTATTCCAAAAAATATCTGCCAAAAGAGTTTTGTTAGCATACTAAACATTTACCACAAGTATTAATAAGTACAATATGGCTTATATTATAATTTAAAATGTTAGAATAATAAAATTTTATTTTTAGCTAGAAATAATATAGAACAAATTTAGAAGTCTAATGATTCAAGAGCATTTCTTAAAGACTCTTCGATATCTTCATTGATATCTTTTTCAGTTTCTTGAGGTTTGATATTTTCAACAGAAGTTTCTTCAATATTGAAAGCTGCCGCAGCATCAGTAAATGCTATACCATCTTCAACACCTAGCTCTTCTCTTATTTTATCAATCTTCTTAGATTCTTTTCTAACTGCTAAACCAGTACCTGTAGGTATTAGTCTACCGATAAGAACGTTCTCTTTAAGACCTCTTAGTTGATCTACTTGAGAATGTATAGAAGCTTCAGTAAGAACTCTTGTTGTCTCTTGGAAAGAAGCTGCCGATAAGAATGACTCAGTAGATAAAGATGATCTTGTTATACCCATAAGTACAAGCTTAAACTCAACCTCTTTTTTCTCTTGCTCACGTAAGCTATCATTCTCTTCTAAGATTCTAACAAGTTCAATATTTTCATTTTTAACAAACTTACTATCACCTTCATCCGTTACAACTGCTTTTCTTAACATCTGTCTAACGATTGTTTCAATATGCTTATCGTTAATTACAACACCTTGCATACGATATACAGACTGAGCTTCAATCAAGATATAATCAGCAAATACTTCTAAGCCTTTGTATTGAAGTAAATCATGTGGATCAGTAGGTCCATCTGCTAAGACATCTCCTTTGACAACATTCTCACCATCAAAAACAACCAAATGACGAGATTTAGGTAGTAGGATTTCTTCAACGATATGACCGCTCTTATCTAAAATCTCAATTCTTTGTTTTTCTTTAGTGTCTCTGTTACCAAGTCTAACCATACCATCACAAGGAGAAAGCACAGCTGCTTCTTTAGGACGTCTTGCTTCAAATAGCTCAGCAACACGAGGAAGACCACCTGTAATATCCTTGTTCTTAGAACCTTCTAAAGGAATCTTAGCAACAACATCACCAACTTCTAGTTGCGCATCATCAGAAACACTTAGTACTGATCCTACAGTTAATGATATTGATTTAAGCTCATTGCCTTTTTCATCAACAATCTTAACAACAGGCTTTAAGTTCTTAGATGTTGTTCTTTGAGATATAGAAGTAATCTCGATAGTTTGCTGACCAGTTAAATCATCATAAGTATGCTTAGATGTTATACCATCTATCACATCTTCAAGAACTACTTTACCAGCAACATCTGTAATTAATGGCTGAGCATGCGGATCCCAAGTAGCGATTACATCTCCAATCTCAACAGCTTTACCACTAGCTAAAGGAACATTTGCACCCATAGGGATTTTATGTTGCTCTCTCACACGGCCCATAGTATCAGAAACAATAATCTCACCAGCACGCGAAATTACAATCTCTTGACCTTCTTTGTTAGTTACTGTTCTAATATTTTTGAATTTAATCTTACCAGCTGTTTTAACTTTGATATCAGAAACAGTTACACCTAAAGATGCCGCACCACCTGTATGGAAAGTTCTCATTGTCAACTGCGTACCTGGCTCACCAATTGATTGAGCTGCAATTACACCAACAGACTCACCAACGTTAACCTGTCTTTCACGAGCTAGATCTCTACCATAACACTTAGCACATAGACCTCTACGTGTTTTACATGTGATTGGTGATCTAACTTTGATCATATCAATACCATTATCATCAAGTAGCTCAACTAGATTCTCATCCAATAAAGTACCTTCCTCTAATAATACAATACCTTTTTCAGTTACAACATCGGCAGCTAATGTTCTACCAAGAGCTCTCTCTACTAGAGGAACCTTAACTTCACCATCTTCAACAATCGCTGAGAACATTAAACCTTCATCTGTACCACAGTCTTCTTCTATTACAACTAAATCCTGAGCTACATCAACTAGTCTACGTGTTAAGTAACCTGCGTTAGCTGTTTTAAGAGCTGTATCTGCTAGACCTTTACGAGCACCGTGTGTTGATGTGAAATACTGCAATACTGATAGACCTTCTCTAAAGTTCGCTGTAATTGCAGTCTCGATCATCGTACCATCTGGTTTTGCCATTAGACCACGCATACCAGCAAGCTGTCTCATCTGGTTATAAGAACCCCTAGCACCAGATTTAGCCATCATATAAACTGAGTTAAATGATTCTGTATCTTTTGTTTCACCATTTACAGTGACTGTATCTTTAGATATAGCATCCATCATTGAAGCTCCAACTTCATCAGAAGTTTTACCCCAAATATTGATGATATTGTTATATCTTTCATTCTCTGTAATTAATGAAGATTGATATTGCTCTGTAACATGTTTAATTTCTTTTTCAGCTTCTTCTACTTTAGCTTCTTTATCATCAGGAATAGTCATATCATCAACACCTACAGAAATACCTGATAGAGTTGAATATTTGAAACCTGCGTACATTAATTTATCAGCTAAAACTACAGTAGCCTTACCACCTAACACTCTAAATGCTTGGTTGATAATTTTAGAAATTTGTTTCTTAACTAAAACTTTATTTAGTAAAGAGAAAGATAGACCTTCAGGTAGTATATTAAGTAAAAGAGCTCTACCAACTGTAGTATTTACAACCCCTTTCTCATTATAAGTATTACCCTTAGTATCAAAAACCTGTCTATCCACTCTTAGCTTGATTTTAGCATGAATATCAACAGTTCCTGAACTATAAGCTCTACTTACATCTTCATAACTAGCAAATAGTTTACCTTCTCCTCTAGCACCTTCCTTTTCTCTAGTAATATAGTATAAACCTAATACAATATCCTGAGTAGGAGTAATAATTGGCTGACCAGATGCAGGTGATAAGATGTTGTTCGTAGACATCATTAATACACGCGACTCTAACTGAGACTCTACAGTTAAAGGTACGTGAACAGCCATTTGGTCACCATCAAAGTCAGCGTTAAATGCTGCACACACTAGAGGATGCAGCTGTATTGCTTTACCTTCAATTAGCTTAGGCTCAAATGCTTGGATACCTAGTCTATGTAGTGTAGGAGCACGGTTTAAAAGAACTGGATGCTCATTAATAACAACCTCTAGGATATCCCATACTGCAGCTTCTTCAAGCTCAACCATTCTCTTAGCTTGTTTGATAGTAGTTGCGTGACCACCCAATCTTAACTTAGAGTAAACAAACGGTTTAAATAACTCTAGAGCCATCTTCTTAGGAAGACCACACTCATGCAATCTTAAAGATGGACCTACAGTAATTACTGAACGTCCAGAATAGTCCACACGCTTACCAAGTAGGTTTTGACGGAAACGACCTTGCTTACCTTTGATCATATCAGCTAATGATTTAAGTGGGCGCTTGTTAGAACCAGTTACAGCTCTACCACGTCTACCATTATCTAATAACGCATCAACTGACTCTTGAAGCATTCTCTTTTCATTTCTAACAATAATATCTGGAGCATTAAGATCTAATAGCTTTTTAAGTCTATTGTTTCTATTAATTACTCTACGATATAAGTCATTCAAATCAGAAGTTGCAAATCTACCGCCTTCGATAGGTACAAGAGGTCTTAAATCTGGTGGAAGAACTGGTAATACTGTCATTACCATCCACTCAGGCTTGTTACCTGAAGCTTGGAAAGTCTCAAGCAATCTTAATCTCTTGATTGCTTTTTCTTTCTTGGCTGTAGATTTACTTTGTGCGTACTCTTCTTGTAGTATTTCTATTTCAGATTCAATATCTGTATCTGATAATAGATCTCTAATAGCTTCAGCACCCATAGATGCTTCAAACTCATAACCATAATTCTCTAGAGCTTCTGCATATTCTTCATCTGTAAGAAGTTGCTTTTTCTCTAAAGGTGTCATTCCTGGATCAGTAACAATATATGACTCAAAATATAGAACCTTTTCTACATTCTTAAGTGGCATATCCAAGAAAAGGCCAATTCTTGAAGGAAGAGATTTTAAGTACCAAATATGTACAACAGGACAAACTAAATCAATATGCCCCATTCTTTCTCTTCTTACTTTAGTTTGCTCAACTTCAACGCCGCAACGCTCACAAACCACACCACGATGTTTCAAACGCTTATATTTACCACATAAACATTCATAATCTTTAACAGGACCAAAAATCTTAGCGCAAAATAAACCATCTCTTTCTGGCTTAAATGTTCTATAGTTAATAGTTTCTGGCTTTTTAACTTCACCATGAGACCATGAACGAACAACCTCTGGAGATGCTAAAGATATTTTAATAATATCAAACTTTTTACTATTGTAATTTTGATGTAGGATACCGTTATTCACAGGTAACTCTCCTATACTTTTATTTTAATAACAAAAAATAAGTAGCTTTTTAAGATAGCTTATTCTTCCTCAGATGAATGGTCAAAGTCCATATCTATACCCAATGCTCTAACTTCATTTCTTAAAACATTGAATGATTCTGGAACATCAACACTCATAGTTAACTTACCATCAACTATATTCTTATACATTTTAGATCTACCAGCTATATCATCTGATTTAACTGTTAACATTTCTCTTAGTGTATAAGCCGCACCATATGCTTGTAATGCCCAAACCTCCATCTCACCGAATCTTTGGCCACCAAACTGTGCTTTACCACCTAGAGGCTGCTGTGTAACTAAACTATACGATCCAGTTGATCTAGCATGCATCTTATCATCTACTAAGTGATCAAGCTTCAACATATACATATAACCAACTGTTACATGTCTATCAAATGCTTGACCAGTACGGCCATCAAAAAGTTTCATCTGACCATTACTTGCAAAACCACCTATTTTTAATAGAGATTTAATATCTTCTTCTCTTGCACCATCAAATACAGGAGTAGCAATTGGTACACCATCCTTTAAGTTTTCACAAAGAGTTAAAACTTCTTCATCACTTAAAGATTCTAAATCAACTTTTTTATTACCAATGCTATTATAAACCTCTTCAAGGGTTTTTCTTAGCTCTGCTGCTTTTCTAGTTTGCTCTAATGTTTTTTCTACTCGCTTACCTAAACCATAAGAGGCTAAACCTAAGTGAGCTTCAAGAATCTGACCGATATTCATACGTGATGGAATACCTAAAGGATTCAAACAAACATCTACAGGAGTACCATCTTCCATATACGGCATATCTTCAACAGGTAGTACACGTGATACCACACCTTTGTTACCGTGACGACCAGCCATCTTATCACCTGGCTGAATACGTTTTTTGATAGCAACAAAAACTTTAACTGTTTGAAGCACGCCTGGAGATAGCTCATTACTTTGAGTAATAGATTTCTTCTTAACCTCAAACTTAGCATCTACAGCTATTTTTGCTTCATCATAGTACTCTTTTGCTTTTTCTACTCTATCATTAAGTTTTTCATCTTCGAAAGATATTTCTAACCATTTAGCAAATGGAAGCTTCTCTAAAAACTCTTTAGTTAGAACAACACCCTTTTTAAGACCTTTTGCTTTTTGAACAGTAGCACCAACAATATCACTTTCTAGTGAAGATCTAACTACAGATTCAATTACAGCAAACTCTTCATCAAAGTCTTTACGAGCTTTATCTATTAGCTCTTTTTCAATCTGAAGCGCTCTTAAGCTCTTACCGCCCTTATCATTTTCAAAAACTTGAACATTGATAACTGTCCCAGAGGTACCACTTGGCATTCTTAATGAACTATCAGCAACATTTGAAGCTTTCTCATTAAAGATAGCTCTTAGAAGTCTTTCTTCTGGAGTTAACTGTTGCTCAGCTTTAGGTGTAATCTTAGCTACAAGAATATCACCAGCTTCAACGTTAGCACCAATATGAACAATACCTGATTCATCAAGTTTTGCCAAACCTGACTCACTTACATTAGGTATATCTGAAGTTATTTCTTCAGGACCTAACTTAGTATCACGAGCCACACAAGTAAACTCTTCAATATGTATACTTGTATATTTATCGTCTTTTACTATTCTTTCAGATAGCAAGATTGAATCTTCAAAGTTGTAACCATTCCATGGCATGAATGCAACCATTAGGTTATGACCAAGAGATAGCTCACCAAAATCTGTAGCAAAACCATCTGCTAAAATATCGCCTGCTTCAACTTTATCACCAACATTAACTATTGGACGCTGATTAATACAAGTGTTTTTATTTGAACGCTTGAATTTAGTTAAGCTATAGATATCAACTAATTTATTATCTTTAGACTTATCAGTATCTACCTTAATTACGATCCTATTTGAATCTACTTCAGCAATTTCACCAGCATTTCTAGCAATGATACAGTTACCAGAATCTCTAGCAACGATCTTCTCCATACCAGTACCAACTAAAGGCTTATCTGCTTTAAGAGTTGGTACAGCTTGACGTTGCATGTTCGCACCCATCAATACCCTGTTAGCATCATCATGCTCTAGGAATGGTATTAGTGCAGCAGCAGCTGAAACCATCTGTTTAGCAGAAACATCCATATACTGAACTCTGCTAGACTCTGTAAATATCGCTTCACCACCTGAACGACACTGAATAAGGTCTTCAACAAAGTGATTATCTTTATCAAGCTCTGTAGAAGCTTGTGCAATTACATAGTTATCTTCATCGATAGCTGATAAGTATTCGATCTCATCAGTAACTCTACCATCAACAACTTTTCTATATGGTGCTTCTAAGAAGCCAAAATCATTTACTCTAGAGTAACTAGCCAATGAGTTAATAAGACCAATATTTGGACCCTCTGGAGTCTCAATTGGACATAATCTACCATAGTGAGTTGCGTGAACGTCACGAACCTCAAAACCTGCTCTATCACGTGATAAACCACCTGGACCTAATGCAGAAATTCTACGCTTATGCGTAACTTCTGATAGTGGATTATCTTGATCCATAAATTGTGATAACGCACCAGATGTAAAGAATTCTTTAATCGCAGCTGTAATTGGCTTAGAGTTTACGATATCTTTAGGCATAAGTTTATCTTTATGTACTAAAGACATGCTCTCACGAATACCTTTTTCTACACGGTAAAGACCTATTCTAAATTGATTCTCAACCATCTCACCAACAGAACGTACACGTCTATTACCTAAGTGATCGATATCATCAACCTTACCTTTACCATCACGAATATTAATTAGCTCTTCTAATACGCCAACAATATCACTATTTTCTAAAGTATAAACATCTTTAGAAACCTTATCTGAACCTAATCTTGCATTTAGCTTCATTCTACCAATATCAGATAAACTATATCTGCTTTCGATAAAGAATAAGCCTTCAAATAAAGCCTTAACTGAAGCTGCTGCTGGAGGATCACCAGGTCTTAGCACTTTATAAATTTCAACTAACGCTTCATCAGTATTTTTTGTTAAATCATATTTTAGAGTATCAGAAATATACCTACCTTTTTCAGTAGTTATAAAATCGATAACTTCTAATTCAAGCATGCCAACACCAACACACGCTTCTAACAAGTTTTCTGTAACATCGTCATTTGCATAAGCTATAACTTCACCAGTTGCCTCATTAACAATATCTTTTGCTACTCTTAGAGTGCTAACTAGATCAAAATCTATAGCAACAGAATCGATGCCTGAATCTTTTATTTTCTTAACATCTCTAGATGTTAATTTTTTATTTTTCTTGACTACTATTTTGCCTTGATCATCAATAATATCAAACTTAAGTAGTTCACCTTTCATACTAGGTAGATCATCTAACTTAAGTGCAAAACCTTTGCTATCAAAAGTAATAGTTTTACTATCTGAGAAATTTTCTAATATCTCTTCTTGAGTGTATCCAAGAGCTTTTAAAATTACTGTAGCACAGAACTTTCTTTTTCTATCAATTCTAGCCCATACGATGCCTTTTGCATCAAACTCAAAGTCAAGCCAAGATCCTCTATATGGAATAATACGTGCCGAAAATGCACCTTCTTCTGAATCATCTTTACTAAAAAAGACGCCAGGTGATCTATGTAACTGGGACACTACAACTCTTTCAGTACCATTAATAATAAATGTACCGTTAGTTGTCATCAATGGAATGTCACCCATATACACATACTCTTCCCTAATATCTTCTACTATTTTTTCATTTGGAAGAGCTTCTTTATTATATACAACTAGCCTTAATTTAACATTTAACGGAGCATCGTAAGTTGCACCACGCACTTGACACTCAGTTTCATCAAAACTAGGCTCACCTATTTGGTAATCAACATAATGAAGTTCATATTGACCATTTTTACTTTCTACTGGGAAAGATTGCTTAAGCACTAATTCAAGACCAGAGTGAAGTCTACCTTTGGCTTCATCAGCATTCAAAAACTTTTTGTACGACTCTGTTTGAATCGAAAGTAAATATGGTACATCTAAGATATGAGGAAGAACCCCAAACTCTTTACGAATTCTTTTTTTCTCAGCGTATGAGTAAGACATCAAAAACATCCCTAAGATTTTGTTTACACAAAATAAAAAGCAAATATGAGTATATTTGCGCCAATATCTATGTATCTTTCAATACTAGAAAGACTAGGGGCCAAAATTGACCACTAGTCTTAAGTTTCTAAAAATTATTTTTTAGAATTTTATTATTTAAGCTCAACTTTAGCGCCAGCTTCTTCAAGTTGTTTTTTAAGCTCTTCAGCTTCTTCTTTAGCAGCAGCTTCTTTAACTGTGAAAGGTGTACCTTCTACAGCAGCTTTAGCTTCTTTAAGACCCAAGCCAGTAGCAGCTCTTACCGCTTTAATAGCAGCGATCTTGTTTGAACCAGCATCAGTTAAAACTACATCAAAATCAGTTTTCTCTTCAGCAGCAGCAGCTTCGCCACCAGCAGCAGGACCTGCAACAGCAACAGCAGCAGCAGCAGAAACACCGAATTTTTCTTCCATTAACTTAACTAGATCACATACATCCATTACGCTCATATCAGCAACAGCATTTAGGATATCTTCTTTTGTTATAGACATTTTATAACTCCTATTTATTTAACAATTAATTCTTTTTTTTAGCTTTTCTAAAAGCCAGTGCAATTATTTACTATCTCCAACAGCAGCAAATACTCGTACAGCTTGAGATGGAATCTCATTAAGAGTACGAACAAACTTAGTAACTGGTGCTTGCATAACATTAAGTAATGTAGCAAGTGCCTCTTCCCTACTAGGAAGCTTAGCAAAGTCATCTAACTTTTCAGGACCAAACAGTTCACCAGACATAGCTAAATTTTTAACTTCAAAGACGTTGTGGTCTTTTTGGAAGTTTTTAAATAGCTTAGCTGCTGCACCTGGCTCATCCTTAGAAAGAGCAAGAACAAGAGGACCCTTAAGAGCATCACCAAGACACTCAAAATCAGTTCCTTTAATTGCTAAACGTGCTAAGTTGTTACGAACAACTCTTAAATAAACTCCAGACTCACGTGCTTGTTTTCTTAATGAAGTCATTTCATTAACAGTCAAGCCACGGTAATCTGCAACTGCTGCAGACAATGCTGTAGAGACATTTTCAGCAACTTCAGCGACAATTGCCTTCTTGTCTTCTATTCTAAGTGCCATATCGACTCCTTATTTTATTGTCTACACTTTATTTAATTAACACGATATTTAGACCAAAAAAGGTTGTCAACATCGTCTGCGTAGGATAACTATTAAGCTAGGCAAGCCTAGCTCCTACGGTCTTTGATCGTTGTATTTTCATACAACCCAAAGAAATTGCAAGGTAGTATTCTATATGTTTAAATCTGAAAAGTCAACACCAATTCCTGGACCCATAGTACTAGATACAGAAACTTTTTTCAGATACACACCTTTTGATACTGCTGGCTTAGCTTTTTTAAGATCAGTTAATAACTGCTCTAAGTTTTGCTTTAACGCATTTGTATCAAAATTAACCTTACCAATAGTAGTATGTATAATACCCGCTTTATCAACTCTATATCTAACCTGACCTGCTTTAGCATCTGTTACAGCTTTAGCAACATCCATAGTTACAGTGCCAACTTTAGGGTTTGGCATAAGACCTTTAGGACCTAAGATTTGACCTAACTGACCAACAACTCTCATTGAATCAGGAGAAGCGATCACAACATCAAAATCCATATTACCTTTTTTAACTTCATCAGCTAAATCTTCCATACCTACAATATCAGCACCAGCTTCTTTAGCAGCATCTGCAGCAGGACCTTTAGCGAAAACTGCAACTCTTACAGTCTTACCAGTACCATTAGGAAGAACAGAAGCTCCTCTCACAACTTGGTCAGATTTACGAGGATCTACACCAAGAGCAACAGAAACATCTACTGATTCTACAAACTTAACAGAAGACACTTCTTTTAAAAGTTCAAAAGCCTCTGTTACAGGATATTTCTTTTCTGCATCTATCTTAGTTGCAATATTTCTCATTCTTTTTGAAATCTTAGCCATTACTCAACCCCTTCTACTTTTACGCCCATACTACGAGCAGAACCAGCAATAATTCTTACAGCAGCATCTAAATCTGCAGCTGTTAAGTCAGGATCTTTTACTTTAGCTATTTCTTCTAATTGCTCACGAGTAATAGTACCAACAAAATCTTTTGATGGGTTTGATGAACCTGATTTAACTTTGATAGCTTTCTTAATTAAGAAAGAAGCCGGTGGCGTTTTCATTTCAAATGTAAAGCTACGATCACTATATACAGATATTTCAACAGGGATTGGCATACCCGGCTCCATACCTTGTGTCTTAGCGTTAAACTCTTTACAGAAACCCATGATATTAACACCATGTTGACCTAGTGCAGGACCAATTGGTGGGCTTGGGTTTGCTTTTCCAGCTGCTACTTGCAACTTAATAATAGCTTCTATTTTTTTCTTAGCCATTTTTTTCTCCAAATTAGGTTAATAACACTTATCTAAAATAAGCTCCCTATTATCTTAAGGTAATTCCTTAAGATTCTTTTTCAACTTGCGAAAACTCAAGCTCAACAGGCGTAGATCTACCAAAAATAGACACCGCAACTCTTAATCTTGACTTCTCATAGTTAACTTCTTCAACCACACCAGTAAAGTCATTAAATGGTCCTTCAAGAACCCTAACAACTTCACCAACCTGATATGACTTTCTTAATCTCGGTTCAATAGCAGCTTCACCACTTTCCATAAACCCTAAAATTCTCTCAACTTCTGGTTTACTTAATGGGATAGGCTTGCCTCTTGATCCAACCACTGTTAAAACTCTAGGAACTGCTTTAATAACATCCCAAGCTTCAGTAGTTAAATTTGCTTCGATCAAAACATATCCAGGAAAGTATTTTCTTTCACTCTTACGTTTTTGACCACCTTTCATTTCAACAACGTTTTCTGTAGGCACTAAAATCCTACCAAAACTTTTTTGTAGACCAGCTATCTCAATATTCTCTTCAAGCTGAGTCTTCACTCTTTTTTCATAACCAGAGTGCACTTGCACAACATACCAAAGCATACTTATACCTTATTTATTAACCTAGAAAATACTGAATAAATGTTTCAAATATAACACCAAATAAAGATATTATTAGTGCAAAAACTATAACAACAGCAATTACCATAGCTGTAATTGTCATAGTTTCTTTACGAGTTGGCCAAACCACCTTTGCTAACTCTAGCTTTGATGCTTGGAAAAAAGCCCAAAAACGACGCCCTTGATTTGTAAACCTTGCAACTATTAAAGCAAGCAAAACCACAACAACAGCCAATGAAGTATTAAAAGTGCTGTATGTAGTTCCCAACACATCTGAGTACATAGTAGCTGCAACACCTAAAACTATTATTGCAGCTGCAACAATCCATAGAAGCATATTTTTAGACTTAGAAATCTTTTCTACTTCAGCAGTTTTAGTCGCCCCACTAACCCAAACTTTATTATTATTAAAATGTTGATTTTTTTTCACAAAAACAATCCTTCAAAAAGAGTAATTTAAACATAGGGGATTTATAAACGTAGGGTATAAAATAACACACAGAGAATATAATATCAAGAAATAAAAAAGGCGATGTTGCAAAATTACAACATCGCCTTTTTTATTTGTGGCAGGCCAGGAGGGACTCGAACCCCCAACTTGCGGTTTTGGAGACCGCTGCTCTACCAATTGAACTACTGACCTAAATTAAAACTACCTATTATTCGATAATTTTAGCAACAACACCAGCACCTACAGTTCTACCACCTTCACGGATAGCGAAACGTAGACCTTCTTCCATAGCGATAGAAGCGATTAATGTAACATTCATCTTGATGTTATCACCAGGCATTACCATCTCTACACCTTCTGGAAGCTCAACAGCACCAGTTACGTCTGTAGTACGGAAGTAGAATTGAGGTCTATATCCTTTGAAGAAAGGAGTGTGTCTACCACCCTCTTCTTTAGAAAGAACATATACTTCAGCTTCAAACTTAGTATGTGGAGTAATTGAACCTGGCTTACATAATACTTGACCACGCTCAACGTCATCTCTCTTAAGACCACGAACTAGGATACCAACGTTATCACCAGCTTCTCCTCTATCTAGAAGCTTACGGAACATTTCAACACCAGTTACTGTAGTTTTTTGAGTTGGACGAATACCAACAACTTCAACTTCGTCACCAACGTTTACAACACCACGCTCAACACGGCCAGTTACAACAGTACCACGACCTGAGATTGAGAACACATCTTCAATTGGAAGAATAAATGGCTTATCAGTGTCACGCTCAGGAGCTGGGATGTAATCATCCATAGCTTCAACTAGCTCAACAATCTTCTCAACGTATTGCGCTTCGCCTTCTAAAGCTTTAAGAGCAGAACCCATAACAATTGGAGTATCATCACCAGGGAACTCGTATTGATCAAGAAGCTCACGAACTTCCATTTCAACCAACTCTAATAACTCTTCATCATCAACCATGTCACATTTGTTTAAGAAAACAACGATGTATGGTACACCAACCTGACGAGAAAGTAGGATATGCTCACGAGTTTGTGGCATAGGTCCATCAGCAGCAGAACATACTAGAATAGCGCCATCCATCTGAGCAGCACCAGTAATCATGTTTTTAACGTAATCCGCGTGTCCTGGACAGTCAACGTGAGCATAGTGTCTATTTGGAGACTCATACTCTACGTGAGAAGTATTAATAGTAATACCACGTGCTTTCTCTTCAGGCGCGTTATCGATTTCATCAAAGTTTCTTACTTCTGAACCGTTTTTCTCAGCCATAACTTTAGTGATAGCAGCAGTAAGAGTAGTTTTACCGTGATCTACGTGACCGATAGTACCTACATTTACGTGCGGCTTCGAACGTTCAAATTTTTCTTTAGCCATTTTTTTTAACTCCATTTTTTCAACAAAAAACAAAAAACCACAAATATGGTGCTCACAACCAGACTTGAACTGGTGACCTCTCCCTTACCAAGGGAGTGCTCTACCATCTGAGCCATGCGAGCTTTTAATTCACATATTATAAAAAAATTAGATTTAGGTGGAGCGGGTGATGGGAATCGAACCCACGCTATCGGCTTGGAAGGCCGAAGTTCTACCATTGAACTACACCCGCATGGTGGAGGGAGCAGGATTCGAACCTGCGAAGGCTGAGCCGTCAGATTTACAGTCTGATCCCTTTGGCCGCTCGGGAATCCCTCCCCTAAAACTTTTAGATAACTATAAAGTTTATTTGAGTAAAAATCAAGCATTTTCTTACTTAATTCTTCATTTGTTTTTCGTCGAGAATATTCTTGCAAAAAACTAAGCTTATCTTACTACGGACACTCCCAAATGTAAAGCATAAACTATTTTTTTTATAGCACCACACACAACTTCTGTGGCCTTGTCATAGCCACATATAAAATCTGATTTCTTTCAGCAGAGTTTTTATTCAAAACAATATCCTTAAGTAGAACAAAAACCTTTTTATATGTAGAGCCTTGAGACTTGTGTACTGTTATAGCAAAGCCATAATCTAGATCTTTTCTAATCCAACAACTTTTATCTCTCAAACTTCCATCTCTATAACGCTCGATATCTTTCATCAAAACATTATCTCTACGAAAATTATTATATGCACTCCACTTTCTATCCCCTCTTGCTTGTGCTAGTAGTGCATCATGTATTTCAGCATAATCATGTAAATTATTAGAATCTTGAACATCTACGATAAACATGCTCTTCTCGTCAAATCCTCTAAACAATCTTGATTTTTCCAGTACAGCCACATCATAACCATAGATACCATTAGCATTCTTTAACTTCTCAGATACATCAACAACTTTATAATCAACCCCATTATTAATTAAGAATGCATCTCTTTGTTTTGCTTTGACAGCACGATACCCCGTTAAAACATCACCTTTTTCAAGTTGTTTTGCTTTTTGGCCAAATACTAACTCTCTAATAATTAAATTAGCTTGCATTACTGTCTTGTTACGCCAGGCTATAAGCTTTGCATAGTTTGGATCTGTTTTTGCATAACTTGAACTAAAGACACGCTTTAACTCTTCTCTAAAGCTTTCATTAGATGACTTAAACATTACTCCTTCATCTAGGTCATTTAACAATGTTTGTCGTTTAATTAAAAACTCAGGAAGGTCTTCTTGTGCATCTCTGAGCTTTTGACTAAGTTCTACTAATGGATTATCTTCAGCTTGACGCATTAGCATAGTAAGGTTTGCTCTGTTTTCCAAATCAAATACTGGACTTGATTTATCACCTACTGGAGGAATCTGTGCCTCATCTCCTAAAAATAATACTTTTGATGAATTGCGTAGCTCTGTAGTTATAAGGTCAAGCAAATCTTTATTAATCATACTCGCCTCATCAATAACAATAAGATCGTAATACCCTATTGTTGCTTTTTTGATTTGCCCAAACACTGGATCATTAGGGTTAAAGTTCTCTAGATTTATATCAGGCTGTAGTCCTAAAAGAGAATGAATTGTATACCCATGAGAAACAGTTGCTTGGGATATAACAGCATTTGCTTTACGTGTTGGTGCTGAAACAACTGATTTTTTAGTATATTCATCAAGAATCTTTTTAACAACTGTGGTTTTTCCTGTTCCTGCAAACCCTGAAAGTAGAAAAAAACTATCACGACTTTTTAAAAATTTTTTGATCTGACTCACAGCTTCTAATTGCTGATCATTAAGAATTATTTTTTGGCCGTTTGAAAGATAAAGGCTACTATCTGCGGAGAAGAAGTTTTTTTGCATTACTTTTCAGTTTCAACAAATCTTGTGATAACTTTAGAAATTACCATACTATTTGACATAGCAACCTCATTACCATCTTTATCCATAAGTTTAGTATATAAAAATCCTATAGATTTAACTGTACCTGTTACTCCACCAAGATCGACCTTCTCACCAACTTCAAAAGGCTTACTAAAAGCAAGTATAATGCCTGATGCTACAATACTATATGAAGTCTTCAAAGACATCGAGATACCAAACACGATACCTGTCAGAACTCCTGTTATAGGAGATATTGGTACTCCAAGTTTTGCCAACGCAATAACAACGACTAAAACTAAGAATATTGCATATATTACATTTGCCAGAAATTGAGAAACTGTATTATCATATTCTTTTAGTAGCTTATATGTAAATGATCTAATATATTTTGAAACTAAGAATCCTACTACTAAGATTAGTATCGCAACAAGAATGCTCATCAACAAAGACCCACTTGTATTAACTGTCTGCACCCAATCTCTCCTTATAAACTTTTTTTGAATGAGTAAGTATATAAATAGCTATAATACTTAAAATAATAGATATAGTCGCACAAATAACTTCCTCTAACAACTGCTCATGATCTATCCTAGAAACTAACGCATGAGCTATAAACAAGACATTTTCGACTAAAAATAACGCCATACTAATTGCAAATACAGAGATACAAATTGAGAATCTATACAAAAATGCTGATATCCCAAATAGCAATAATAAAGGATAAACAACTATTTGCAGAATTGTTATAAATAATTCATGTGGAAAAACCGAGCAACTAGGATCATACTTTATGGTCAAAATATAGATAAAAGCAAAAACAAAAAATGTTGCAAACAATATAGGTGATTTTTCACTAAAGATTTTATTATTAAAGTCAACATATCGATGCTTTGAAAACAATAGACCACAAACTGTTATAAATGCAGCGCCCGAAATAAAACCATCATATGAAAAAGTATTTTCTAAATAGATATGGTGAACTATATAGCCATAACCACCTAGACTAAATAAGAACAATGCAAAAAATATCCAAAAAGGAATATCCCAAGGTTTCTTTTTAGTAAAGATATATCCCATAATGGCGCAGCAAATAAATAAAAAGATCGAAACAAGTAGTCTTAAAAGATCATCCATCAGTAGCGGAACAAAACCTAATTTACACATACCTTAGAAAACTCCTTTTATACTAGTACTTATTTATAAAACATATATTTATTATAAACAATCTAAAACACTTATCTACAACTAAGTTTTTGTCACAAATATTCTACACTGATTTAAAATAAAAATAGACATACCTGCATAAACAAAATAGATCAAACAAAAAACTAGTCTCATTAATAACTCACCATAGCTAGCTGTATTGATTATAGCGTCAACAACAAACAAAGCACACTCTACTAAAAATAATGCCATAGCTGCTATAAATGCAGTAAAACAAGCTGACAAACGACATAGAAAAGCCAATATCCCAAATAATAAAAGCATAGGATAAACAATAACTTGTAGCAATATTATAAATACCCAATATGGAGTCGCACTACAATCAAAATTAAAATCTAAAGTTAAAAGATATAAAAGCCCAAATATAAAAAATGGCACAAACAAAAAGATAGCTCTTTTGCTCTTAATAGAATTCTCAAACTTCAAAGATCTATTTCTTGATAAAAGCAAACCACAAATAACAATAATTGCAGCACAATATATAATAACGTTATAAGAGAAGATATTCTTAGCATAAACATGGCTCATTAAATATTCATAAATAACCAAACTAAGTAAGAATAATGAAAACAGCACCCAAAACAAAGTATCCCATTTTCTTTTACTGATAACAATCTGACGGAGGCTATACCAGCACAAAAACAAAATCAGTAATCCTGTAAGTCTAAATGGATCTGCAAGAGGCACTAAGACAAAGCTAAGACTACACATATCAAATTTCTCCTAAAAGACTCCTTTTGTTTTCAATATCAGATAACAAGCTGTCGCAATTACACTCCCAATCACTGGTCCAACAACCGGAACCCAAGCATAACTCCATTGTGAAGAGCCTTTACCTTGTATTGGCATGATAGCATGAAATAGCCTAGGACCAAAGTCTCTAGCTGGATTTATTGCATATCCAGTAGTACCGCCTAAAGACATCCCTACTGCTATTACAACAAATGCTACAGGGATTCCACCAAGTGCTCCCATATCAACAGGGTATGCTGTAGTTAGATTAGCACTCCCAGAATGAACTACTACTCCATGCATTGTCAATATTGCAAATATAAGTACAAAAGTACCTATAATTTCACTCATCAAGTTAGATGGTATGCTCTTTATAGCTGGTGATGTACAACAAGTAGCTAATTTTAGATCAGTATCGTCTGTAGCTGAATAATGAGGATAATACATAGACCAAACTAAAAGTTGTCCAAGCATTGCACCAAGAACTTGCGATACTATAAAAGGGACTACCCAAGCCCATGAAAATTTACCAGCTAAAGCTAAAGCTATAGTCACAGCAGGATTTAGATGAGCTCCACTAATAGGTCCTGCAACTAGGACTCCTATAAACACAGCTAGCCCCCATGCAAAAGTAATAACAACCCAGCCACCGTTGTGTGACTTTGTTTTATTTAAAACTACACCTGCAACCACACCATTACCTAAAAGAATAAGTAGCATAGTTCCTATAAATTCTGCGATACATGCTTCTAACATATTAAACTCTTACCTATACAATTGATTAACATCAAAATTTTTAGCAAACTCTTTAAATGCTTCTACTTGCTGATTTTGCCAAGATCTATCTTTACCAAGCTCATTTGCTATTAGCTTTGCAACTACAGGAGCTGCAGCAATACTAGCTTTGATATCTAAAAATGCTGCTCTAGTGCGACGAGCTAATACATCTTCAACAGTCTTGGCCTTTTCATATCTAGCATGATAAATAACTTCAGCTTGATAGTATGGAAGATCTTTATGCAGTAGCTCAGAGTTATCAATCTCAGTTTGAATATCTTTGATCTTATTAACATTTTTACCATAAACTCTCAAAGGATAAGTTTCTTTAGAGTCTATAGCATCGACAAGTAGCTCATCAGAAGTTTTTGATATCTTTTGTGCAATCTTTTTAGACTCAATATAGTCAATAACATCCTGTCCCATTCTTCTAAAGATAGTCCACTTACCACCGACAACTGTAATCAAACCATCTTTTGATTCAACTACTTCGTGCTTACGCGATATTTTTGCAGTATTTTTAGCATTCTTAGGTGAAACTAATGGACGCTGACCACAGTAAACTGACTTAATATCCGCTACAGTAGCTTTTTCTTTGGCATATTGATTAAATGTCTCAAGTATAAAATCAATTTCAGATTTTTCAGCTCTTGGTTCAATACTTGGAGCTTCTTTTTTAATATCAGTTGTACCAACTATTAGATGATTGTGCCATGGTAAGATAAATAATACACGTCCATCATCTGTCTCAGGAATCAATATTGCATGCTCAGTTGGGAATTTATTTCTATCAAAAACAATATGTGTACCTTGTGCTACTGATACATACTTATGCGAATCTTGTTGATGAGCAATATCTATAGTCTTATCAGTAAATGTGCCTGTAGCATTAACTATATGCTTTGCTGTAAACTCCTTTTGCTCTCCGCTTAAAGTATCTGTAACTTTAACAGTATCTAATTTTGAATCTGTTGAGCTAAATACTTTTTCGACTCTATGATAATTTAGTGCAGTGCCACCTTTTGACTCAAAAGTTCTCATTAAAGAAACTAAAAGCCTTGTATCATCAAATTGCCCATCATAATACACCAAGCTTTTCTTAAGTTTCGAGTCTTCGATATTTGGCAACTCTGCTAAAGTTTGTTTTTTATTTAGGTTATAGCTTTTGCCAATCTTATACTTACCTGATAAAAACTCATATAGTTTAACACCTATAGTATATTTGATAGTTTCAAAATAACTACGTGTTGGAATAAGATAAGATTGTCTATGCGTCAAATGAGGCGCATTGTGTAAAAATGAAAATCTTTCTTCTAATCCTTCTTTAACTAAAGCAAAATCAAAGTTCTCTAAATATCTTAAGCCACCGTGAATAAGCTTAGTCGATTTAGAAGAAGTACCTTTACCAAAATCATAAGCTTCTAAAAGTAAAGTTTTATAACCTCTAGAAACCGCCTCTACAGCACAACCAAAACCAGTTGCACCTCCACCAATTATTATAATATCGTAATTATTTTGCATTTTAATTTCTCACATATTTCAATGTTTTTTTAGCCATTTTACTCATGTCATAGTTAGATTTTCTTATATCCTCTAATGCTCCCTTGTCCTTAATAACACCATAATCAAGAAATAAGCTAACTTTTCTATCTGGATTATTCTGCTTATATTTATAAGAAATCAATGACTGCAAAAGAAAACGATTATCTTGAGCATGCTCACAAGCAAAAGCTAAAGAATTTTTATTATTATAAGTAATATTTAAACTAAGATTATTTTTCTTTGCACTATTATAGTAGTAGTCTGCGACAGCATTACAATACTCATACTCTAAACGTTTCTGCAATTTATTAATACTTATAGCTTTTGCTTTAAAAGTAATTCCTTTATGATCACAAAGAGACATACTCATACTATAAGACTTGTCCGTTTTATATTTAAGAAGCAACTCTCCTTCCCCTGAAAGCTCTCCACCAATACTATACTGCAAATTAGGATTACAGAAATTAACACCAAAATAATTACTCATATCCCTCTTTATAAGCTTTTCATTTTCATTTTTAGATAAACTATTTTTGATACGGCTAGTTATATAGTAAGGCTGATATACTATTGACTTCACAGTATAGTTAACTATTCCGACAACAGGAGCTACAATAATAAAGACAAACAGACCTAGTATCATACTTATTCTATCCAAGCCTTACTTCTTTCAACTGCTTTTTTCCAACCTTTATAATCATGAGCTACTGTTTCAGGACCTATCTGTGGCTTAAAAGTCTTCTCTGTTGTTAAAATAGTTTTAAGCTCTTGTTTATCTTTCCAGAAACCAACAGCTAAACCAGCTAAGAAAACAGCACCTAAACCAGTAATTTCATTAATTTTAGGTTTTGAAATTTCAGATTGTAAAATATCAGATTGGAACTGCATTAAGAAATTATTTTGTACTGCTCCACCATCAACTCTCAAACCTGCAAGATCAAGACCTGTATCTTCTTTCATGCACTCTAAAACATCTTTAGCTTGATAAGCAATCGCCTCAAGTGCTGCTCTAATAATATGCTCACGTCTTGTATCTCTAGTTATACCAACTATTGTCCCACGTGCGTACATATCCCAATATGGTGTACCAAGACCAACAAAAGCTGGTACTAGATATACGCCATTTGTTGAATCAATTTTTGTCGCATAGTATTCACTATCTTCAGCAGAACGCACAAGTCCTAAGCCATCTCTTATCCATTGGATAACTGCTCCTGCTATAAACACACTACCTTCTAGAGCATAAGTTGGCTTACCATTCTCTGCCCATGCAATAGTTGTAAGAAGGCCAGCATCAGAAAATACTGGTTTATCTCCAACATTCATTAATGCAAAACAGCCTGTACCATAAGTATTTTTCGCCATACCTTTGTCAAAACAACAATGACCAAATAAAGCTGCATGTTGATCACCAGCTACACCTGCTATAGGAATCTCTGCTCCACCTAAAGTATGATTATCTGTCACACCAAAGACCTCACTTGAGTTTTTAACTTCTGGTAACATTGATTCTGGAATATCTAAATGCTCAAGAATTTTCTTATCCCACTCTAGAGTATTGATGTTAAATAACATTGTACGTGAAGCATTACTATAGTCTGTTGCATGGACCTTACCTCTAGTTAAATTCCAGATAAGCCAAGTATCTATAGTACCCATTAGAAGCTTGCCAGCATTAGCTTTCTCTCTAGCTCCTTCAACGTTATCTAAAATCCACTTAACTTTAGTACCTGAGAAATAGGCATCAACAACAAGTCCTGTATTTTCTTTTATATATTTAACAAGTTCAGGATCTTTTTTTATCTCATCACAAATATCTGAAGTACGACGACACTGCCAAACTATAGCATTATAAACAGGATCGCCTGTTTCTTTATCCCAAACAACTACTGTTTCACGCTGATTAGTTATACCTATAGCAGCTATTTGCTCTGGCTTAACTCGACCAAACTCTAGAGCCTCACGCATCACACCACTTTGCGTTCCCCATATTTCCATAGCATCATGCTCTACCCAACCACTTTTAGGATATATCTGTGTAAACTCTTTTTGTGCAATCTTTTTAATATTTCCCTTTTTATCAAAAATAATCGCTCTTGAACTAGTTGTTCCTTGATCTACTGCTAAAATAAACTCTTTTGACATGATTTTAGTGTTCCTTTTTTAAAAAAATTAAAATAGATTTATCGTATATTCTAAGCTTTTTTCTCCTTAATAAAAAGAGACAATATAACTGATAACAGCATTAGCACAGGAAGAATAAGTAAAGCATATTTAAAAGATTGCAAATGCTCAAACCCAGCCTTATCTAAAAATGACACCGTATATCCGACAAAAGGTTGCAACACAGCCCCGCTTAAAGGTATAAAAAGATTTACCATTGCCAATCCTGTTGCAATATACAGTGGGCTAATATGCGCACGCAGTATTGTAAAGTTCAACACATGCACAGCTTGCATCCCACCCCATAAAACACACAATATACACATAATCACTGGATCAAGATGCATATATACAATTGCTATAACAATAAAAAAACCAATAATTGAAGCTAAAGTTAGTAAGATCTTTTGTTTATTTAAAACAGTTGCGATAACTCCCCATAATGGACTAAAAACTGCAATCCCAACAAATATCATAGATGAAGCTACCCCTGCGTATTCTTTAGGATATCCATCTAGACTTAAAAATCTATAACTCCATAAGTCTGCAAATAAAGCCGTTGTACCATAGATGGTAAAACAAAAAAATCCGTTAAGTAAAATCTGCTTAATTTTAAAAACAATTGGAATATCTTCTATTTTTGTATGTGTATCTGCTAGCTCATCAGTATCTTTTTGATCATGCGGCTCATTTGCTGATATAAGAAATACTACACTTAGAAATAATAACAATGAAACTACCAATATAGCTGACATAATCACCTGGATACTAAAATGATTTGCTAAAATAACTAATGGTAAGCCCGTAATGGTACCTGCACCATACATTAGCATTTGAGTTGTACCTGTAAATAGAGGAAACGTCCTTTTGGGTAACCAAATTGCAATTGCTTTTAATGCACATAAAAAAGCAAAACCTCCACCAACTCCAGCTAATACTCTATATAAAATCAAATACTCTTGAGATGTAGCTCTAGTTGCAATAAAAACACCTACAGAAAAAAGAAAAGTGCTAACAAGCATAATCTTTTTGATACCAAATTTATCAATCAAAATCCCAGCAGGCAGTTGAGAAGTAACATAAGCCCAATAAAACGCAGAACTAAATATACTAATCTGCTCCGGACTAAGGTCATAAGGAGCAATGATAAAACTATTATATAAAGAGTTGCCAGAAGCCCTAACGATAAATTCAAGAGCATAGAAAAACGCACATATAAACCATATAGTAAAACCAACTCTAGTTATCTTTTGCATATACTAATTTTTTATATTATTAATTTACAAAATTATGCGTCAAAACTATGGTTATGTAAATAAAATAGTCTTGATATAAACAGTGATTTAACAGTTATTTCACGACATAATCTTAATCTTTTTTTTTGCCTGATTTTAAATTAAATTTATATTCTCAAATTATTATATTTTTATTAATTTTTTAAACAATTACTATTTAATTAATAGGTGTCAATTAACAAAAGTTAATTAGACAAATAAAGGATTAAAGTATAGATTTAAAACTAGTCAATTAATATTTATACAGCATGATGCAACAATTACGACTTTCACTTATACTAATTATTGGTATAAGTTTTTATTGTTATGAATTCTTTTTAAGAATTTTAACTGGTGTTTATCAAGAACAAATAGTCCAATATTTTAATATATCAACTCACATTGGATTTTCATTTTTAGTTTCTAGCTACAATATCACCTATCTTCTGATGCAAATACCTGCAGGAATGCTACTTGATAGATTTGGTAGTAAAAAAATCCTAATCTTCGCGACAATAACTTGTGGTGTTGGAAATATAATCTTCATAGCAGGTGGTTATGAGCTAGCCCTTTTTGGAAGACTCTTAGTTGGTATAGGTTCATCATTTGCATTTATAGGTGTACTAAAGCTAACTTTGGAGAATCTAAATCCTAAGTATTTTTCTATAATCACAAGTCTTGTTATTTCTCTAGGCACATTAGCAGCGGCTTTTTCTCAAAATATTAGCGTTTTAATCTCCAGTTATGACACTTCGTGGATAAATATATTTATCTATTCCGGAATTATAGCCTTCCCTTTAGCCTTACTGTTCTTTATAGCTTTACCAAAAGAAAGATATACAATCTCTCTTATGCCTAAATTTGATCAAATATTTGAAGTAAGTAAACAGCTCATAAAAAATAAAAGCCTTTGGCAAAATGCTATCTGGGGAGGATTACTATATGTACCAACTGTAGTTTTGACCTCTCAATATGGACTTTTATATTTTAAACAGTCATATGGCTTTAGCGATATATTTTCAACGACACTTATTACATCAATATTTATAGGCTGGATCATTTTCTCTCCAATTAAAACTCTACTTTGTAATAAATTTGATGGTAAAAATATAATCAATATCTCAATACTTGGGGTTAGTATAGCTTGTATATTAATAAATCTAGGGATATTTAAAAACTCAGCAATAATAATTACATTTATATTTGGTATGTTTTCAGCATCACAAGTTCTAGTTTGGTATTACTTTAATAATATATGTCCTAAGAACTTTGCAGCAATAGGTGTCGCTCTAACAAATATGATTATAACTTTGGTGATTGAGGTAGGTCAGCTTGTAGTTGGCTCATCTATAGATATAGGCAATTTAATGAATATTCAAGCAAGTATTAGTATAACGACGATATTTATAGTTTGCCTATTTTTTGCTTTTATTGTGCTACAAAAGATGATTAAAAATATTAATTAGTCTTCATAGAATTGCTATTTCTCAAAAACGTATCTAAAAGTCCTAAAGACAAGA
The DNA here is from genome assembly GCF_041102755.1 of Francisella sp. 19X1-34. Taxonomy (NCBI): domain Bacteria; kingdom Pseudomonadati; phylum Pseudomonadota; class Gammaproteobacteria; order Thiotrichales; family Francisellaceae; genus Francisella; species Francisella sp. 19X1-34. Next base: position 10,967 of record NZ_JBGCTX010000013.1, on the reverse strand, counting down.
TCCACAATAATAACACCTAATAAAACACCAAGAGCTCTATAAAAACCATCTGAAACAGATATTTCCATACTTGCATGAGGGAAGCACATTATAACCAAGCCCATAACAGCTTGTATACCACCGTATGTATGCTTTTTATGCGATAAATAATAATATGAAAATATAACAAGAAAGCAAAAACAACTGAGCAAAAATAAAACAGTACTAATTGTGGATAAAGCAATTGCAATAAATGCTGCACAAATCCCAAAAAGACAGCCAAATAATCTTTGTTTCCCTTTAAGTAAACTAGAGCTATCATTAATACCTGCTATAGTAATTATTGAGATAATCATATTCAAAGAACCTCCTGGGACTTTAAATATCTCCCATACAACTACCGCTAATATAATTGATATAATCAAAACTGATGTGTATAAAATACCATCTTCTTTCGATGATTTTTTGGGGCTTGGCTTTGGTCCTTTAGGTATTTTATAGATAAAAGAAGAAACGATACATGTAAGGCTAATACCTATAATATTAGCAATAAATCTATCTTCAGCAACACTATATCCCATAGTAGGATCAAATACGATTGCAATACCTAAAAACAATATATGAACTGCTAAAAATAAACAAAAATAATTTTCTGAAGTCACTTTAGACAAATATAAAATTATTGCCCCTAAAAATAATACTATTGTTAAAGTTAAAAATGGATAATTTGAAAAAGTTAAAACTATGGCAATCGCTATTAAGCTACCTATAAAAGTAGCTAAAAGCCTCCTTGGGGCTTTATACATAATTACATTTCGATTAGGGCTTATAACAGCAAGCACTGCTGGAGCAGCCCAAAAAGGGTTTTCCACATGTAGAGCTATACAGATAAATATACTTATCAAACAAACTATGGCTCCGATAATTGAAATCTTTAAATTTAAACTAGAATACTCTATATAAAATAATTCTTTAAATAAACCAAACATGAGCACCTTTTCCTACTGAAGAACCCTTACTTAAACTTTAGGCTTTACAAAACTATAATATCTTTAAACTTTCAAATAACATAAAAACTAAGTTTATTATTATAACTCCTAACATTATTCCTAAAGCTCTATAAAAACCTAAGCTAATTACTACCTGCATACTATCTGAGGGAAAACAAGTTATACATAAGGCACCTGCAGCTTGTACACCAGCATACTGATTACACTTATGAGAAAAATAATAATATAAAAAGAAAGTACTAAAACAAAAGTACCCAATTAAGAGCAAAATAATATTAATAGATGATAAAACCATAATAATCATCCCCACACAAACTTCTATAACACACCCCCAAAACCGCTGACTTCCTTTCCTTAAACTACCGCTGTTATTAATTCCTGCTATTGTTATCAAAGAAATAATCATATTTAAGGTTCCCCCAGGGACTTTAAAAACCTCCCAAATTATGATTGAAGTAACGATTGATATCATAAGAATAGCTGTATATAAAATAGCTTCTTCATTCGATGATTTACTAGTCTTAACCTTGCCCCCCTAGGCAGTTCATAGATAAAATAAAAAACTATACATGTACAGGTTATAGCAATAATATTGCCAATAAGTCGATATTCAGCAATAGAAAATCCAATATTAGGATCAAAAACAATACCTATACCTATAAATAAGATATGCGCAGTAATAAATAAAGTAAGATAGTTTTCCAATACAATTTTTGATATATAAAATCCTAATGCTCCTAAAAACAACAGTATTAATAAAGCTAAAAATGGATAATCTGATAAAGATACAACTATAAAAATGGCTAATAAACTACCAATGACTGTTCCTAAGATCCTCCTAGGAGCTTTATACAAAACTACATTAAGATTTGGACTGATAATTGCTAATACAGTTACGGCTCCCCAAAATGGATATTTAACATGCAAACTCAAACAAATAAATAGACTTACTAAAGAAGTTATAGTAGCTACAATTGAAATTTTTAGATTTAAACTAGAATGCTCTATATAAAATAGTTCTTTAGATAAACCATACATGAGCATCTGCCCCTACAGAGAAGTCATTACTTAAATCAGTTTTATCTACTCTAATTATAACCGGGAAACGTTTATCTAACTTAATCCAATCAACATTTGGATCAATATCTGGTAAAGCATTATTTTTACTATATTCTGGCTTATTTATAGCTATATCTTTATGTATAACTGTACCTGTTAAAAAGTGTAAACCAGTTAAGCTAGTCGTTATCCTAACTTTTTGTCCAACTTTTACAGAAGATAAATATGATTCTTTAACATTTGCAATGACTTTCCAGTCTTGGTTATCAATAATTGAAAATAAAGATTTTCCTTTAGTAACATAGTCTCCTTTAGCTAATCTAAAATTAGTTATTTTACCTGTTATTTTTGCTTGAACCTTACACTCGTTTACTTGATTCTGAATATCCTTTTCTTGAGTTTCTAAAATCTTAATTTGATCATTAGTATTAATTAAGTTAGATGTCACACTTTGAACTGTTTGTTTAGCTTTTATCAAATTTGACTGCTGATTAATAAGAGCATGCTGCTTCGCAGCATATTCAATATCAGAAATAGCTTTTTCATGATGTAATCTCTCATATCTAAGAATATCTTGATCTGAAAGCTCTAAACTTGCTTTTGCATTTTTATAGTTTTGCTCTGCCAGCTTGAGAGTACTAAACAAACTTTTTTTATAGTTTTCCTGGAAGTTTATACTTGCCTTAATTGTATTTCTTTTTAATATCTGATCTTTACAGTCAAGCTCAAATAAAATATCTCCCTTTTTAACTAACTCTCCATCACTTATATTAATTTTAAGAACTTGACCACTAACTTTAGAGTTAACTCTAGATATATCGCTATATAGGTATGCATCTCTAGCAAACACCCTATCATAGCTAGTATATACCTCATAAATAACAAATATAACTATAATGATAAATACAATTTTTATAATAGGCTTTTTATACTTCATAATTCTAAGTAAATTAAAAACTGAACATCTGATCAAGATATTATCACAAATTGATCATTCGTTCAACAACACATGGCGTTGAAGTAATATCTAGGCTTATTGTAGTGTTTAAAAAAATATATTTCTTGAATCATTTTGATCTTCTTTAGCAAAAAAAATTAGAGTATTTAAGATAAAAAATCTCACTATTCAAATATACTAAGAGCTTTACTCAGAAGGAGCAGCAAAAGTTGAAGATTTGTAGTATTCTATAAATTCGGTTAAAAATTCGAATGTTATAGTATAAATATTAGATACTTCACTAGCCCTAGCTCCAGAAAAATTTAAAATAGCTATATTATACTCAATTAGCCAACTCATAAGCCTTTCAATATTTTCCAATATATCTAATTCTAAATCCAATATAAGATATGGCTTACTTGTATTTTTAACATAATTTAAAGAATAAAGTGTACCTCCAGATAAAGGCTTATGATACTTGATAATAACAGTACCTTCTGAGGTATCAATATTTAGCCTTGTTCTGACTTTATACTCTACTGAATTAGTCTCTATAAATTTATCATAGATATAAGGTATTACTCCATCTTCAGATAGGCGTCCTTTTGGAATCCATCCAAGGTAATCTATATCATTTTTAATAGCTGCATCTGTAGCTGCTCTGTCAACTCCAGTTTGCCCACCAGATACAAACACTAATTGCTTCATACTTTAACCAAATTTGCTATATCCGCTAGAAGTATTTTCTGGCCAACATCACTACCAAAGTCAACCGTAAAAAACTCTTTAGATCCTTGTGCTTGAGATTTAACAAACACACCTTTACCAAAGACTTTATGATAAACACGATCACCTGGCTTAAATTTATCTCCGACACTATTGTTAGATTTAAGAAAGTCAAATGCTGAGACACCAAAGTTAGATTTTTGTCTTACTTTGACTTTTGGCTTATCTATAGTATGACTTTTACCCTTGCTTAAATGTTCTTGATCTATTTCAGCCAAAAATCGAGACTGAACTTGGAAACTACTACGACCAAATATATTGCGTACTTGAGCATAACTAATAGTCAAAGCTTTCATAGCTCTTGTTATTGCTACATAAAATAGCCTTCTTTCTTCTGCTAATTTCTCACGCATTTTTTTGGAATGTTTACTATCAAAAGTTTCTTCTGAGTTGATGATAGAGCTTGGTGGAAAAACTCCTTCTTCAGCAGCTACCATAAATACATACTTAAACTCTAGTCCTTTTGAAGCATGTATAGTCATCAACTGAACACTATCAACAGTTTCATCAGCTTGCATATCACCTGCTTCTAATACAGCGAATGACAGGAAATCTTGTAAGATATCGGTATTATCATCAAGTAGCTCTATCTGTGGTTCAAAATCTTTTGCTGCACTTATAAGCTCTTTTAAGTTATCTATTTTCTGGCGATCTTTTTCTGTGTTTTTCTCTTCATAAGAAGCTAATAAACCACTTTTATTAATAACATATTCCAATAACTTATCTAAACTCAAATCACTTATTTGACTAGATATATCATTAATCAGCTCAACAAACTTTAAAAGTAGCCCTGCAGTTCTTTTAGTTACAAGCTCTCTTTGGATTACTTCAAGTGTAGCTCGCCAATATGAAATTGAATTTATTTGTGCAAAATTTCTAATAGTTTCTAAAGTCTTATTGCCTATACCTCTAGTTGGAGTGTTAATAATCCTTTCAAAAGCTAGATTATCATGATTAGTCGAAGCTAATCTTAAATATGCCAATGCATCTTTAATTTCAGCTCGATCAAAGAATTTAAACCCTCCATAAATTCTATAAGGAATACTTGCATATATAAAACTTTCCTCTAAAACACGTGAAAGATAGTTAGAGCGATATAGTATTGCAACATCACTATACTCAACCCCTTGTGAATACAGCTCGCGAACTTTCTCAATAATATACTTAGCTTCATCACGCTCATTTACCGCGCAATAAACCTCTACCTTTTCTCCCTCTTCGGCTGCTGACCAAAGCTCTTTTGACATTCTATTATCATTATTCTTAATTACAGAGTTTGCAGCTTTTAGGATATTTTTTGTTGAACGATAGTTTTGCTCTAATTTTATAACCTCAACATTATTTATATCTTTGACATAGTTATGAATATTATCAACAACTGCTCCACGCCAACCATATATTGACTGATCATCATCACCAACAGCCATAGTATAGTTGTTATCTGTAGCTAGAAGTTTTAGCCACATATATTGTACTTGATTGGTATCCTGAAACTCATCAATAAGAATATATTTAAATAAACTTTGATAATACTCTCTTAACTGCTCATTTAAAGAAAAAAGCTCATATAAATATAAAAGAAGGTCTGCAAAATCTAAAGCATTATCTAATAGCAAACGTTCCTCATAAGCTTTATAAATATGACTATAGTTTGCATCATATTGATTAGCAAGCTTATTACTACGTATAGCCTTATCTTTTTGCTTATTTATAAAGTTCTGTAATAGCTTAGGAGGATATTTTTTATCGTCTAAGTCCAAATCTTTTATAACTCTTTTTATAAGTTGGGCTTGTTCATCCTGATCTAAGATTCTAAAATTCTTATCTAACCCTAATTCATGAGCATGCTTACGCAATAGTCTATGCGCAATACCATGAAAAGTTCCTATCCACATACCAAATGTCGATATACCTAACATACTCTCAACACGTTGTTGAATTTCTCTAGCTGCCTTATTGGTAAACGTAACAGCTAGGATATTATCTATTGCTATACCTTTGTTTTGACAAAGATATGCTATTCGTGATGTGAGAACTTTTGTTTTACCACTACCAGCACCTGCTAATATTAAAGAATTACGATCTTCGAGCAAAGTTGCTTTTTGTTGTTGAGGATTTAATCCTGATAAAAATTTATTAGACATTAGAAATTATATTTTTAAAATAGCTAAAGGTATTTTAACAAAAAATTGGAAGATTAATTGAGAGTTTTATTATTTAATTAAGTTTGCAGACTCTTCATTTGGGTTATGTAAAGTTTGTACATAGTCTAAAGTACTATTGATAACTTTATTTAACCAGCCACGTATTGCCCACATTATAATAGCAACTACAACTACAACAATACCAATAACTAAGAATACATGACCATAAACTGCGATACTTTGTAACTTAGTAAAGTGTTGTCCCGATGGAGGAGCTGTCAGAGCACCTACAAAACCACCAATAGGTCCAGCAATCATTGTAGTAATTAGCCACATACCTTGTGCAAAACCACCCATTTTTGAAGGGAAAAGCTCAGCAACCATTGATAAACCAAGTGCAGAAATTAATAACTCACCTGTTGACTGTAACCAATAACTAAGTACTAACCACCATCCAGATACAATACCATTAGAAGTAGTAAACTGAGGAAGATATAGAACTAAGAAAGCTAGTGCACAAAGTGTCATACCAATACAGAACTTAGTAATATGAGTTCCTGGAACTTTTTTATACACTACAGATAGAATTGGTGACATTATCACAATAACTAGAGGGTTCAATACCTGCCATTGCTCTGGCTGCACTGTTAAGCCTAAGAAAGACTTATCAACATTATTAATAGCGAAGAAGTTCAGAGATGTAGGCATTTGTTGATATAATACAAAAAATATCACACCTTGTATAATTAAGATAAATGCTACTGCCATTCTCTTTCTTTCATGAGAATTTTGTTGGCCCATTTTTATGAAAAAATAAACAAGAGCAACTACTGTTATAATTGTTATAATTACTCTACAAACTTGAGTTTTTTCTAAAATATTACCAACGATTGCAATTCCTATTACACAACCAATTAGGACTACTAATAATTTGCCAAAGCTAAATTTTTTAAGTCCTGCTTCACTAGAAATATGAGACATCTTAGAATAAAAAATTGTATAACATAGAAGCCCTAAGAACATGCCTACAGCAGAAACTAAAAATGCATGTGTATAGCCATATTTAACAGCTATAATAGGAGTTATCAACATAGAGAAGAATGAACCAATATTAATAGCCATATAATAAAGAGTAATAGCACCATCCTGTGCAGGATCACCTTTTTTGAAAAGCTTTGAAATCAATGAAGTAGGATTTGGCTTAAATAAACCTCCACCAATAGCTACACCAGCTAGAGAATAAAGAACGATAGATGTACTATTTACATCAAAAGCTCCAGCAATAAGCGATGATAAGCTCAGACATAAATATGATAAAAATAAAATTGTTGCGCCTACAGCAACAGTTCTTTTTGCTCCTAGGTAGTTATCACCAATCCAACCACCTATCAAAGGTCCTCCATACAAAAGTGCAGAGAAAGAGCCAAAAATCAGCATAGAGTCGCCTTCATTAAAGCCTAAACGCTTCGTAAAGTAAACTGCTAATATAGCTTGTAATCCATAAAATCCAAACCTTTCCCATAGCTCAAGAGTCCACAAGACCCAAAATGGAGCTCGCATACTCCCCTTATTCATTTCAGTCATTTTATTAACTTTCCTTAAATTTAAAATTAATGTTTTAATTAAGCCTCTCCCTTAAAATAGAAGCAGGCATATAACGCTCTTCTTCATCTTATATGAGCAATTTTTATAAATCTACAAGTTGTCACAGCAACTAAAAGATATTTTAACTAAAGTTAGAAGACAAATACTCTTATCAAAACTTATTATTTTTTTAATAAAAAGAATATTATCACTTTGAAAAATATATCAACAACTATAACTTAAAAACAAAATACAAACTGTTTTAAAGCTATAGTTTCAGCATTGTTCAACAATTGAACTCAAAAAAGTTCTATTACAAAAGAAAATAGATAGATAAAACACTTTAGAGTGCTTCAATCAGAATTAATGCCCTTTATCCAACAGAAAGTCTTCATTTGGATTATGCAAACTCTCACTAACATATGCCTGGGTACTTTCGATGACTCTATTTAACCAACCACGAGATATCCACATAATTATAGCAACAACTGCAACAAATATTCCTATCACTAAGAAAACATGTCCATAAACAGATATGCTTTCAAGTTTAGTAAAGTGTTGGCCTGCAGGTGGTGCTGTTAAAGCACCAACTATACCGCCTATAGGGCCTGCAACCATCGTTGTTAAAGCCCACATTCCTAGAGCAAAACCACTCATTTTTCTAGGGAACAATTCAGCTACCATAGATAATCCTAAAGCAGAAATCAACAACTCGCCAGTAGACTGAAGCCAATAACTAAGCACAAGCCACCATCCTGATACAATACCATCAGAAGTAGTAAATTGAGGAAGATATAAAACTAAGAATGCTAATGCACAAAGTGTCATACCAAAACAAAATTTTGTTACATGTGTTCCTGGAATTTTCTTATATAAAACAGATAATACAGGCGACATTAAAACAATAACTATTGGATTTAGTACCTGCCATTGTTCTGGCTCTAAATTCATACCAAGAAAATGTGTATCGACATTATTTACCGCAAAGAAGTTTAATGATGTAGGCATTTGTTGGTATAGTACAAAAAAGATTATACCTTGAATAATCAATATCAAAGCCACAATCATTCTTTTCTGCTCATGCTTATCTTGCTGGAACATTTGCATAAAGAAATATATTAATGCACCAATAGCAATCACAGCAACAATAATTCTACATAGGTTAGTATTTTCAAGAATGTTACCTATTAGTAATATAGCTACAAAAGCCCCAGCTATTACCACAACCATTCTTGAGTAACTCATTTTTTTTAAGCCTGCCTCAGTTGCAACATGTCTAATTTTAGGGTAAAAGAATGTATAGCTTAATAAACCTAAAAGCATACCAAATGCTGAAACAAAGAATGCATGCATGTAGCCATATTTTGCAGCAACAACAGGAGTAAGCAGCATTGAAACAAAAGATCCTATATTTACTGCCATATAGTAAAGAGTCATTGCTCCATCTAATGCGGGATCTCCTTTAGCATATAACTTTGAAATAAGAGAAGTTGGGTTAGCTTTAAATAACCCTCCACCAATAGCCACACCCGCTAAGGCATACATAACCATTGACTTTTCACTGATTCCTAACACTTCTGCCAAATCAGCAGATATACTTAAACAGAAATATGATAATGCTAAAAATCCTGCGCCAATGAAAATTGTTCTTTTTGCTCCTAGAAAGTTATCTCCTATCCATCCACCTATCAAAGGTCCTCCATACAAAAATGCTGAAAATGACCCAAAAATCAGCATTGCATCAGCATCACTAAAACCAAGATGTTTAGCAAAGTATATTGCTAGGATTGCTTGCAAGCCATAATAACCAAAACGCTCCCACAACTCTAGCGTCCATAAAACCCAAAAAGGAGTTTTAACACTCCCTTTATTTATTTCTGACATAGGTTTACCTCATATTTAAAATTGACGATACGAACTACATCCTCCTAAATGAAAAAGAAGTAATAGTACTAATCCTCATCATATAACAGAGAATTTTATAAAGCTAGAAACTTAGTAAGAACCAGGTATAAAAGTCACAAATCTTAAACAAGATTAAATTATCATATAAATTAAAATTAAGTTTTAGATGTTAACCTATATGCATAGATATTTTGAAATAAAAAAACTATAAATACTGCAAGCAACACCCCTATTGCAAGACCTTGCTCTTGATATACATACCCTAATATACTAATAAATATAATTAAAAAAGCTATAAGTATAATTGAACTTAAAAAAACAACTGTATTTCTTTTCAAATAAAGAAGTATTGGAGCTGCCAAACAACCTGTCAAAATTATACTCTGTGTTATTATAAAGATAGTTAAAATATTACTTCCTGACGTATACTTCTCGCCATAGATCAATAAGAAGTATTTCCCAAAGAAAAATATAATAAATATAAGTGCTATACACAAGCTCCCTATAATAATAAAATTCTTACTCAAAATCACTTTAACATCTGAAAATCTCTTATTATAAATAGCTATTGCAATTGGAGCTAGTGCAACCGACTGTATACACGCTATAAAGTTATTCGCAATAACTTGTGAAAAAGCTGCTGCTGTTGCAAAAATACCTACACTATCTTCATTAGTCAAAAAAACTTCAGCTCCTATAATAGCTAAATATGGCAAAGTAAATAACGCTAAAGTATAAGGTAAACCTGAGAGTCCTGAGTTAAGCCAACTTTTATACTCAATCTTATCTCTTATAGGTATAAATACTCTCATTCTCTTAGCTAAGATAACAAACATAATAATAAATGTTATAATCCAAGCTAACATAAATAATATTACAGCTATATGCGAATTTCTAAAAGATTCAACAAAAAACATTAAACTAGCTAAAAATAACATCGAAAAATTTATAAGTATTTTAAATAAAGCATTTGCTAATATGGGCTTTGAAAAAGAAATAAAAACTCTATAAAAGAAAAACGTTAATGCCATAATTGGAATAAAAATTACAGCAACAAAAACAGGATGAGTATCTTTTAATAAAAAGATATTTTTTGAAAGTCAATAAGTAAATACTGCTATTGCATAGTAAAAAACACTCAAAAGAGCAACTATAATAAACACATATATAATAAACGCTTTAATTTGTCCTTTTTTCTGAGACTTAATAGATACTGATATAACGTTCATCGCTATCACATCAGTACCTAAAAGCGCCGTCATATATGCAACAGATGCAACACTATATGCAGCAGAAAAATCACCAAAAGACTCAGGACCAAGATACCTCGCTACAATCACAGTTGCTATGAAAAAGGCTATTGAGGCCACCAACTGGATAAGAAGTAAAGTAAGGCCTCTTCCCATCAGAACTCATTAAATAAACAAAGCTTAGTAAAAGTTTGTAATATTTAACAAATAAAATCAATAAACTATATGTATTTATATAGGTTCTGTGCACAAAAAATATAAATTAGATTGAAAATAGCTAAACCGTTGTTATTTAAAAGTTGAAAGACAGTAA
>NZ_JBGCTX010000012.1:0-40270 GCF_041102755.1 Francisella sp. 19X1-34 | reverse complement strand
CTGTCTTTCAACTTTTAAATAACAACGGTTTAGCTATTTTCAATCTAATTTATATTTTTTGTGCACAGAACCTAGATATTGAGCTAATATTTTTGGCATACTGATATTTGCAGCTTTGGTATATTCAAGATATTTATTATTATCAGACATTTACTTTACATACTTCTTTTAACTAAATATAAAATCATTATTTATCAATATTGAGAGCTTATCAATATTTTTATTTAGTAATTATTAAGCTTATGATGTAGTTAAAGTATATTAATTAACAGGGTTTAAATTTACTGAAAAAATAATTTTTTTAGAGTATATGGAGTAAGAAATATAATACTTAATCTGGACTAGCACATCCAGGTATATCATGATAAGTTGAAGAGCTTGGAGATAATGCTCCTATCGTTTGTTTGCCATCTGAGACACTAACATAGTAGTTAAACCCGTTTTTTGATGTTGAGTCAGTACAGTGTTGCCATACAGCTCCTGTAACTACTTGTTCAAAAGTAGCTCTAGGAACTTCAGATGTAACTTTATATGTATAAACGCCAGCTGTTGTAGGACCTGATACCTTTGTTACAGTTGAATTTGTTATATCACTTGCAGCTACAGCTCCACATCCATACCATTTGTTACCATCATTTGTTTTCAAGTACTGGCAATGAGATCCATTATCTATTGCTGATATTGGAGAAACACTAACTTTATAGCCTTTGATTTCAGTTGGTGTATTTTTTGTTGTAAATGTTGCAGTTAATTTACAATTTGTTACTTTAGCTGGATCTGTAGGAATTGTTTTACAAGTATCTAATGAGCCAGAAATAACGGTTGGAGTATCTACACTTATGTTAGGCTTAGGCGGTTTCCCAGGATTTGTTTTAGGATACCCTTGCATATCATTAATAGTTACAGAGATTGTGCTACCACTAGCTAGAGTATTGTTAGTGAGAGTACCATCTTGAGCTAAGAAATCATCAAAAGCAAAGGTATATACTATAGGATATTTTTTATTAGCAGCTGTTGTTGATGCTGTACAAGATGATTTTGTAGCACTATCATAGCAAATTGAATGTATTACTTTAGAGTATTGGCTAAACCAAGGTCCTTTATTTTTTAATTGACCATTAGCAGAGTTAGCTTTATACAGAATATCCTTATTAGCATCAACAAGCTGGTTTAAAGATGATTTGCTTATAGCAGTATTTTCTATATTTGAGTTTGATACAGGTAGTAAGCCAGCAGAGAAAAGAGCTGATAAACCTTCTGCTATTAGACCTTTAGCTGGATGGTTATTTTGGATATCATCAGTAGTTTTATATACTTTTGGTAATATATTATTATTATCAAAAGGCCATTGTCCGGGACTAAAGAAGTCAAATGAACTAACGTAATCCATAGGTATGTATTCATCTTGTAATTTAGCTTGATCGCCTTTTGTAGGAGCTTTACATGTAGTTAGATCATTTATATTAGTACAAACTTTTGGTATAAACTTCCAACAACTACTACTATTCGCATAATCTCCGTATATTGGTTTACCTTGTCCGTCATAACTCGTTATTTGTTGACTACATTTACTATTACTTGAGATACCGTCAGCAAAATATACTGCATTTTCAAAAATATCTGTTTGAGGATATTTAGCACTATACAGTTGGCTTACGTCAAAAGCTAATTGATGTTTAGTTCCTTCATAGTAGCTGATTAGGTTTTTAATATAAAAAGAAGATCCACTAGGCGTAGTTATTGGATTTAATAAATAACTAGATCCTGTGGCAGGTGGTTTATTAGCCATATTCTTTATGGATCCAAGAGAGTTGTCAGCCCCGGTAGAAGTAGCTATTCCTGAAGGACTAATAATACGTATTGTAGATCCAGAGTTGTTAAATATTAAGCTTTTCCAAGTAGCCACACTTCCTGAAGAAACTCCGGCTGTAAAGTTTGTAGTTGCTTGAGTTATAATTTCTTTACGGCTCATTCCTAAAGGATATCCAGATTCTTTTAGACCTGTAGGCTTTATTGGTGAAGGATTTTGCATAGTTAAAGGTATGCTAAAGAAGTCTACACTTGTAGGATCTATATATAGTACACCGCTAGAATTGTAAGTAAGCTCAAATTTATCATAAACAACTTGAGACATGTAGTAATTACTATCGCTAGAGGATTTACTATAAAAAGGAGCATTTGTTGCAACGCCACCTAAAGGATGTCCAATAGAAATATAAATCCGTCCGGAAATAAAAGGTTTTGGAATCTTTACAGTAAAGCTACCACTATGACCTATATCTTTTCCATAATCTTGAAAGTAAGCTTTACTTAGTAGAGAGCCTTTTGTTAGGGTTCCATCATCTGCAACCTTATATATATTCGTACCATCGACAACTGTTATATATGTATCTTCTGAGATGTTAGAGTTATTTATTATCTTTAGAGGGTATGCATCAGAAGAAGTAGTTTTAGTCTCTACTATATTTGGAGAACTCTGAACAGAAGCTAGTTCTGGTTGTTTTATCTGATCTTGGCTTTCTGGTTGGGGGTAATTATTCTGTAAGTTTTTTGAATTTATTGAAGTTTCATTTTTATGGTTTGATCCACAGGATGCTAATAATATTGCTGATATTGCAATGGTTAATCTTAAAGGTATTTTTTTCATAAATGCTCCTTATGATTATGTCATATAAAAAATTATATGTATTCTCAGTTTAGCATTTTAATAAGAAAAAAAATGAATTTTATAGTCTATTTATAGAATAATTTTTAATTAAAAGTTTATAATAAATTAATTAGCAAAAATAATTTAAAAACATGTCTATATCTATAGTAGGAAGTGCAAATAGAGATCTTGTTGTAAAGGTTGATGAGCTTGCACAAAAAGGTCAAACAATTATAAGTCAGGATTATGAAGAGTTTTGTGGTGGTAAAGGTGCAAATCAAGCTGTAGCAGCAAGAAGGCTTGGTAAAAATGTAAATTTTATAACCAATATTGGCACAGATAGCTTTGGTGATAGGCTTTTAGAGTTTTATAAAAGTGTTGGTTTTGATACATCAACTATAAACCAAGATCCTAATAGTAATACAGGATTAGCTTTTATTTCTGTCGATAAACAAGGACAGAATATCATTAATGTGGTAATGGGAGCTAATGCTAAATTAGATGAAAAAACTATTGATAAATACTTACAAAATATACAGTCTTCGAAAATAGTTTTAACACAGTTAGAAACACCATTAAAAACGATTCAATACTTAGCTGATAAATTAACAAGCAAGCAAACGTTTATATTAAATCCAGCTCCAGCAAGAGAGTTACCAGAGGATCTATTACAAAAGGTAGATATCCTAACTCCCAATGAGACTGAGGCTTCTATTCTATCGGGGATAGAAGTTAAAGATGTCGAAACGGCTAAACAAGCGGCAAAAGAACTACACAAAAAAGGTGTAAAATTTGTGATAGTAACATTAGGTGAGAAAGGTGCTTTACTATCTAAGAATGCACAAGAGCAAAAGCTTTTTGCTACTAAGAAAGTTGATGTAGTTGATACAACTGCAGCAGGAGATACTTTTAATGGTGTCTTAGCATTTTGTTTAGATAAAGGTTTTTCTATAGAAAAGTCTATAGAAATAGCAAATATAGCTTCAGCCTTAGCTGTAACTGTAGCAGGAGCAGAAAACTCGGCACCAACTTTAGAAAAGTTAAATACTTATTTAGAAGAAAATATATAATAAATGGAGATTTAAGATGGTCGTATTACACTCATATGGTGTTGCAGTATTTTTTTGTATAGTCACTATGCTATGTTGGGGATCTTGGGCAAATACACAAAAACTTTCGACAAAAGAATGGCCTTTTCAACAGTATTACTGGGATTATGCGTTAGGAATTTTGATAATTTCTTTTATATTAGCTATAACAATGGGAAGTTTTGGTTCAGAAGGTAGATCTTTCTTTAGTGATATATCTCAAGCATCGCCAAAGAGCTTTTTCTATGCATTTATGGGAGGTGTTGTTTTTAATTTAGCTAATATACTTCTTGTTGCAGCTATTGATATAGCAGGAATGTCTGTGGCTTTTCCATTAGCTATAGGTTTAGCTTTGGTTATAGGTGTTATTACAAACTATATAGCAACTCCCTTAGGTCAACCTGTAGTGTTATTTTTAGGTGTCTTAAGTGTACTTGCCGCAATTATTATAGATGCAATTATATATAAGCGTATCTCTGATAATAAAAACAAAAATATGCTAAAAGGATTTATAGTTTCTATAATATCAGGTATTTTGATGGGCTTTTTCTATCCATTAGTAATAAAGTCAATATCTAGTGATTTTGTAACTCCTCAAGCAGGTTTAATGACACCTTATACAGCTAGTTTTATATTTGCATTAGGAATCTTTATATCAAACTTTGTTATCAATGGCTGGATGATTAAATTTCCTATCTCTGGTAAGAAGCTTAAGTTTAAAGATTACTTTTCACAAGGAACTCCTTGGTTGCATATCATAGGTATTTTAGGAGGAGTAATTTGGGGTATAGGTTCTTGTTTGAACTTTATAGCTTCTGGTATTGCTGGACCTTCTATATCTTATGGTTTAGGACAAGGAGCAACTATGATAGCAGCATTCTGGGGGGTGTTTATTTGGAAAGAGTTTGCCAAAGCTCCAAAAGGGACAAATAAACTAATAGTATTGATGTTTATAACCTATATTTTAGGTTTAACTTTAATTGTTTTAGCAAGGAATATTTAAAAGTTAGAAATTTCTAAATACATTAACAACTCTACCAATAATTTCAGCTTCGGAAGGTTGTTTTATTTCATCATTATTTTGAAAACCTGAATTAAGAGGCATCAAACATAGTTTTCCGTCTTCTATATATACAAGCTTAACTGTAGCACCATCTGAGTTTTTAGCTACGACAACTTTTCCAACTAGACTCATAATATTTATATCATTAGGATCTACAACGATAGTTTCTCCTTCATCTAAGGAGTATTTAGCATATTTTTTATCCAGTATTTGCTTATCATTATAGTCATAGTGCATACTATTACCTTTAACTTCTAGTAAAAAGCCATTTTTAGGTATCATATTTACAGGTAAGTTGATGTATCTTATCGGATCTATTTCATAAGATGAATCAGTAAATTCACCAGCTTGGACATATGATAATACAGGTACTCTAATAGACATATTACTCATATCTGATTCATCTATACCTAATATCTTCATTACTTCTAAATGCGTATCATATGCAGGGGAATTAACGCCAGCTACCCAATGTTTAATAGTTCTTTCACTTTTACCTAGGATTTCAGCTAATTCTTTTTGCTTCATGCCTATTTTTTTTAGGGTTGGTTTTAGATCTTTCGAATACTTAAACATAAACAATAACGGATTTTAGATTTTATACAATTATATGACTATTATTTGAAGCAATCAATAATCCAATAATAAAAAAGTGCAATTTATCTTCACTTTAATAAAAAATGTGATATATTTTAAACATAAAGTGAAATAATAAGGCACCAAAAAGTGGAGAAAGTAAATTTAAGCTATCTGAGAAGTTCTTTGATTAAATTTATTTTCTAAGTTTAAAAAAGTAATTTATAACAGAGGAGTTACTTATGCGTAGATATTGTGTGATTCAAGAAAATAATAAAGTAAAGAGATTATTATCAATAATAAAAACTCATTATAAAGCAGAATATGGAGACTCTTTAATACAAGAAGTTAATCTTAGTCATGTTATTAACAAAATCTATAACGATAATATAAAAAAATCAGTTAAAGATCTTTGGCAGGATTTAGAGCTTAAATTAGGTTATGAAATAAGACTATTAGAAGTTAATAGTAGAGTTAGTATTCTACATAAGTTTAATAAAAGAGCTAGAGACTTATGTTTTATAGTAAAGATTCGAGCAGATATAACATCAGAAGAGATTTTTGACTCTATATATAAAGCTTCTGAATATAAAGTAGTATTAAGAGCAGTAAAGGTATAGTTTTTGTGTTATTGGTTATTAACAGTAAAAATGCTTACAAAACTTTTATCTTGAGTATGATCACCAGTATCTGATGTATTTTTTGTATTGTCATCTTTTATATAATTATCCAAGGAAGCAGAGTATATTCTTAGTTTTTAATATTTCCTAATGTAATATAAACTACTCTTTAAAAGCTTTTAATAGTAAATCTGTAGTTGTCTTAATAAAGTCATTTTTTTCTAAGGTATTTTTATCAAGCTCATATGAAAGAGTAAATGGGGCAATTGTTGCTGCTGAAATAAATAAAATAATGTATTTAGCAGATAATTTTTTTGGCAATTGTCCAGTTTCTTGAAAAAATCTAACTTTTTCCTCTAGCTGGTCTAAAGAGGTAAGATTTTGTTGGTTTTTAATACCAGATAGTGAAGAGTTTTTTTCTAAGCGTTGCCAATCTAAAATTTTTAGCATCTCTGGATTACTTGCATGGATATTAAACCTGGCTTCGACTAGTTTTTCTACAAAGCTTTCAAAAGTATCTTGTTTGATACAGTCATTTATAGAAGAGAAGTTTTCTGGGTTTATTAAAGATTCTTTAACTGTTTTCCATAACTCAACTTTATTTGAGAAGTAATGATAAATTAGAGAACTTTGAACATTAGCTTTTTTAGCTATATCTCTAATAGATGTACCATTGAAACCATTTTCAAGAAATAGATGCTTAGCAGATTTAATAATCTTTTTTAGAGTATTGTTTTTTTTAGCTTTGGGTTCCATAAATTTAAGTTTTTATTTCTAGCTATAAAAAGTATATCAGAAAATTCATATCTTTTTCTATTGAACGATCGATCAAAATATTATATTATTGTTGATCAAATGTTCAATAAATTCATTTCGAAAGGTTCTTCTTATGAAATTAGTTAGAAAAAACCTATAGGTGCTGTAATGTTAACTATCTTTGCATTAACTTTAGGTTGTGGTTATTTTTTTGGGGCAATGATGTTTACACCATCTTTACCTGCAATAACGAATTATTTTGATACCAATTCGTCATTAGCTAGAATGACTGTATCTAGTTTTTTTATTACAATGTCTTTATCACAGCTTATATATGGTCCAGCATCTGATAAATATGGTAGAAAACCATTTATATTATCTGGAGGAGTGATATTTGCACTTGGGTCAGTACTATGTATTTTTTCACAATCTATTGTTTTTTTAATTTTAGCTAGGGCTATACAGGGGCTTGGTGCAGGAGCTTTAATTACTTTAGCAAGGACTCTTATTCAAGATTCTTTTAAAAAAGAGCACTTTTTAAAAGCAATAGCTTGGATGAGTATATTCTTTGCTATAGCTCCTGCTATATCACCTCTTTTTGGAGGTTTTTTGCAGTTACACTTTGGTTGGCAAAGTAGTTTTATTTTTATGTTTGTTTTTTCTATAATTTTATTTGTTGCAGTAATATTTTTACTACCTGAAACTAATAAAGATAAGAATCCAAATGCAATGGATATTAAGCATTTAGTTAATAACTACTTAACTGTAGCTAGAAATAAAATGTTTTGGGCCTATATGATTTTCATTATTGCAGGTTTTTCAGGAGGTGTTTGCTTTGATGTGATTGGTTCATTTGTATTAATTAATAATTATCATTTAACTGCGGTAGATTTTGGAATAATTTCAACATCATTAATGACTATGATGGTTGTTGCACGTTTTTTATCTTCAATGATATTACTTAAATATATGACACGAGAGAAAGTTATTTTATCAAACCTATTTATTATGTTTGGCTCATCTTTGGTATTAGTCATTTTAAATTTATTATGTTTGATTAATTTAGTAAATTTTATATTTATACTTGTAATATTTTTCTTAGCAAGTGGTGTGGTTATGCCAATCTCAGCAGCTAATGCATTAAGTCTCTTTGAAAATATAAAAGGCGTTGCGAGTGCTTTTTTTGGTGCTACGCAGATGGGAGGTCTTTTTCTAGTAAGTATTATAGCATCTAGTATGAGCCCATCTATTAGTTTTATGCTAAGTATATTATGTGTATTATCTCTTATTAGTTTAGTTATTGGGGTTAAAATATTTTATAGTAAGAGTATCTTTAAATTTAAAAGAAATACCGCTGAGCTTAAAATAAATGTTCCACGCCAACCGGAAATATACACAAGAAAAGATCCTAGAGATGGAGCTACTGATATTGTAACTCCAGCAATCATAGTTAAATAACCTCTTAGCCTTGTAGCTATAGGACCATCATGTAGATCCCTAATAATAGCATGCATAACTACAAAACATGAAGCTCCAACTGCCTGTAATATTCTGAAAGCAATAAGTTCCCCAAAGCCATCTGCTAACCCACATAAAAACGTTGATATAGTAGCTAGAAATAATCCAATAATTAAAATTGGTTTTCTTCCATACTTATCAGATAAAGGCCTTACGATTAATTGTGAAATAGCAAAAGTGATCGAAAATATCGTAAAAGTCCAGCTAATTGCTGTACTACTAACATTTAGTGATTTAATTTGTCCAGGAATTCCTGGTAAATATATATCTAAAGTAAATATCCCTGATATTGCAAAACATGTAAGGATAAATCTAAGCATGGTTCTCCCTTGTGGGTATAAAATAGTTATGCGGCTATGTGTGAGATTGAGAAATCTTCTTTAACATCCAGGAAACTATATACTGGTGGAGGCGGCGGGATTTGAACCCGCGTCCACAAACTCTCCGTCCTTGGCTCTACATGCTTAGGCTAATCTATTTGAGTTTAGCTTAGCTATTCCCCAATTAGCCAGGGTAATAGTTAGCGAGTCTGTTAAATACAGCCTTAACTCCCAGACAAAAAGCAAAGACCGTCTTATGCGGAATATGAACGGATGTAAAGATAGCGTCATAAGAAAGGCTATCATATCCGTGCGCATCTAGGTTCTTAAGCTAGACTAGGCAGCTTTAGCAACAGCAGCAAAGTTGCTGTCGTTAGCCGCTACGCGGTTTGCTTTTTTATTGCCAGTTATTATCGGCATTTGTACTGTTATTAACGAGGTTACGGTACTTCCTCGGCATGCACCTTAGATTTTGACATTCATGTCGAAACCATATTCGCCCCCATTAGGGTGGATACAATTTATCTCTTATTTGGCTAAATGTCAAATTTATATGATTAGAATAAAACGTAGATAGCTGAAGAAAGCGCTATAACTCCTACAGCAAGGATGAAAATATCAGCTAGTAGATTTTTGTAAGTCTTTAGGTATTTGATTTTATAAATACTATATATAGGCATAATAAATAATATAACAGCTAGTACTAGACCACCAATACTTGAGATCATATCTAAAATATTAGGGTTTAAATACGCAACAAGCCAACATAATAAGAATACAACGGTAAGAGTTATAGGTTTTATGTTTTCTTCCTTTATTCTATTTTTTGTTATTTTACAAACGATACCATCTATACCTTCTTTTGAGCCTAAGTAGTGACCAAAAAATGATTTACTCATAGCAATTAGAGCTATTAAAGGAGCTATGTATTTTAATAAAGGATTATTAAAATGGTCTGCTAAAAATGAAAGGATAGAAACATTTTGTTGTTTTGCTAATGCTAGATCGTCAGGTCTTAGTGTTAGCATTGAACTAAAGACAAATATTACTACTGTGACAATCATTAAAATATTACTAAAAGCAATAATTCTAGAAGCTTTATCATCAGCATCTTGCTTATATTTTCTCTTTGTATAAACAGCTAATGAAGAAATAATAGGCGAGTGATTAAAAGAAAAAATAAGCACAGGCATAATTATCCAAATAGCTAATATAACTCCTGAGAATGAGTGGTTATGCTCAAAACTAGTATAAAGTATAGAAAGGTTCCAATAGCGTATCATCCATATAGATAAGGCTACTAAGGCAATGATAAATGGAAAAACCAAAAAGCTCATAACCCTTATAATAAGCTTCTGACCAAAATTAATGATAAACATAAGAGCTGCAATAGTTAAGAAGCTCAGAAGAAGTCTGTTTGGAACTTCGCAGTGTATTTGGTGTGAGCAAAAATTTGCAAGTGTATTTGTAATACCAACACTATAAACAAGTAATATAGGCAGTATTGCAAATAGATATAAAATATTGAAAAGTATACCACCAATCTTACCAAAATAATCATCAGCCACAACTGTGATATCAGAGCTTGTGTTTGGGTTTGATATTACAAACCTGCATAGAGCTCTGTGAGATAAAAAAACCATAGGAAATATAACGAGTAAAACAATACAAACCGGAACTACTCCTGAGATACCTGTTTGGATAGGTAAAAATAATACACCTGCACCGATAGCTGTACCAAACAAGCTCAATGACCACATTAAGTCTTCATTTCTTTTCATACTAAATTTAAGGTAAAAGTTATATAAACTTATCTAATTATTGAAAAATAATTAATAGACTTTAATGTAAAGTCAGGTTTTTGTCAAAAGATAGATGAAAAAATTAAAGAATTATGTTTGAGATTTTAATAGGCAAAAAAGTAATGACATTCTAATAGGTATACTATATCTAACCTGCTCAAAATATTTAGCACAACTAAGTTCATCTATAGATCTGTCCATTTCATCAACTCTTGGTAGAGGGTGAAGAATTATAAAATCACTTTCAGTTGAGATATGCTTTCTATCAAGATAGCAAAGATCTTTATTCTTTAGATAGCTTTCTTCATTAGGGAATCTTTCTCTTTGGACTCTAGTTACATAAAGTACATCTAAATCCTTCAAAGCTTCAGAGCTTACTTCTTCTAGTTCATTAAAAGAGTTGCCATTCTCTTTAACAAAACTTCTAAGTTTTTCAGGGATTTGTAACTCTTTTGATGATATAAACTTAAATGAAGCGTTATATTTAGCTAGAATATTTGTTAATGAATGAACAGTACGACCATACTTTAGATCGCCAATAAAACCTATTTTTAGATTATCAAGAGAGCCTTTCTCGGAGTAAATAGTGTATAAATCAACCAGAGATTGAGTAGGGTGTTCATTATCACCATCACCAGCATTTATAACGGGTGACTCTACATATCTAGAAAACTCTTCAACACTGTGAGGTTTAGGATGACGCATAACTATAATATCTGCGTATTGATCCATCATTCGACCGGTATCATCAAGAGTTTCACCTTTTTGCGTAGAGCTTGAGGAGCCATTTTCTAGTGAGATAACTTTTCCTCCAAGTCTATTCATGGCTGACTCAAATGAGAATCTAGTTCTAGTACTTGGCTCAAAAAATAAAGATGCTAAAATTTTATTTTCTAGATCTTTTATAGGCTCTGATTTAGCTAATTTATCTTTATAGATATCAGCCTGGTGAAAAAGGTTTGATAGGTCATTTTTATTAATTTGATCACCGCGCAGAAGCTTTTTAAATGATAGCACTTTAAATCCTCCCAGAATGCTGTCATTCTACGGCTTGACCGTAGAATCTATTATTAAGTAATGTCTTCACCCACACATGGTACGAAGGAGTGATAGTCGTAGACTGACGGGGTATTTTAGTCTAACTATTAATCCACTCTTTTACAGTTTTAACACTAAAGGAGTTATCAATAGCTTTCATATCTTTTGCTGCAGCTGCAAAAGCTTCAAAAGCACCAGCTGTTGTTACATAAGGAACTCTACTCATAATAGCAGATCTTCTTAGAGCTAAACTGATATTTAACTCTTGTCTAACTGAAGTGTTAACAAGTAGGTCAATCTCGCCGTCTTCGATAGCATTGATCGTACTATGTACTTGATCATTGCCAATATTATCAGAAGCCTTATCAAAGAATTTACATTCAATACCATTTTCGCTTAGGAAGCGTTCAGTACCTTTTGTAGCAAAGATATTAAAGCCTAATCCAATAAGCTCTTTAACAGGTTCAACTATCCTAGGCTTATCAGCATCACTTACAGATATTAGGATATTTCCTTTTAGAGGAAGCTTATTAAAAGCCATTTCTTGAGCTTTGTAGAATGCTACACCAAAAGTTCTATCTATACCCATTGCTTCACCAGTAGATTTCATTTCAGGGCCTAAGTAACAATCTACATCTTCAAATCTACCAAATGGGAATACTGCTTCTTTTACGGAGAAATGTCTCGGTATTGGGTTATTTAGTATAAAATCAGAGAGTTTTTTACCAATCATAAGTTTAGTAGCTATATTAGCAATACTATTACCTGTAGCTTTTGCAACAAATGGCACTGTTCTTGAAGCTCTAGGGTTTACCTCAATCACAAAAAGTTCACCATTTTGATAAGCAAATTGAACATTCATAAGACCAGTTACATCTAGTTCTCTAGCTAATTTGATAGTTGCTTGTTTGACTTCTTCAATTTGATCATCACTAAGTGATCTAGTAGGTATAGAGCAAGCAGAATCTCCTGAGTGGATACCTGCTTCTTCAATATGCTCCATAATACCTGCTACAAATACGCGATCACCACCATCAGCAAGTGCATCAACATCTAGCTCAATAGCATTCTCAAGGAACTTATCAATCAGGATTGGCCCTTCAAGAATACACTTAGCATTTGTTTCAATATAAGAGTTTAGCTCCTCTTGAGAGTGAACTATTTCCATAGCTCTACCACCTAGTACATTAGATGGTCTAACAACTACAGGGTAACCAACTTTGCTAATATTTTTCTTTAGCTCATTAATGGTGTATGCGATAGTGTTTAGAGGCTGTTTTAGTCCAACATTATCTAGTAGTTCTTTAAATCTCTCTCTATCTTCTGCTAGATCGATTTTATCAGGGTCTGTACCTAATATAGGGATATTATTCTCATGAAGGGCGGATACTAGTTTTAGTGGGGTTTGACCTCCGAATTGTACGATCACCCCAAGTACTTCGCCTTTGCGCATTTCATTTTTGATGATGTTTAAAACGTTCTCAGCGCATAGAGGCTCAAAGTATAACTTATCAGAAGTATCATAATCTGTAGAGACTGTCTCAGGGTTACAGTTGATCATGATTGTTTCGATGCCTTCTTCTTTAAGTGATTTTGCTGCATGAACACAAGCATAATCAAACTCAATACCTTGACCAATACGGTTTGGGCCACCGCCTAGGATTATGACTTTTTTGTTATCTGATATATCAGACTCACAATCGCGGACAATCTCTTCGTAGCAGTAATGCTCATAAGTTGAGTATAAATAAGAAGATTTTGATTCAAATTCAGCAGCACAAGTATCTACACGTTTAAAAGTAGGGTAGATCTCTTTACCAAATCTAAAGTTTCTAATATATCTCTCCGTCCTGCCAACAAGCTCTGCAATTTTAGCATCTGAGAAACCAATGTTTTTATAGTATGAAAACTCTTCTTTACTATTTGGTAAGCCAGATTTTTTAAGAGTTTCTTCTGCAGCAACTATATTAGTAATCTGCTCGATAAACCATGGGTCTATCTTACAAGCATCATGGATATCTTTTTCACTGATACCATATCTAAGCGCTTGAGCAACTCTTAAGATACGCATAGGAGATAGCTCTTTTAATGACTCTAGAATTACTGCCTTGTTTTGATAGAAAGACTTCTCTTCATCATATCCCGGGATTTCAACTTGATCTAAACCTGTTAGACCTGTCTCAAGTGAAACTAGAGCTTTTTGTAAGCTTTCAGAGAATGATCTACCTATTGCCATAGCTTCACCAACAGATTTCATTTGTGAAGATAAGTTTGCTTTAGTAGTTGGGAATTTCTCAAATGTAAAGCGTGGGATCTTTGTAACTATATAATCAATAGTAGGCTCAAATGAAGCTGGTGTAACCTTTGTAATGTCATTATCAATCTCATCAAGAGTATAGCCAACTGCCAGTCTAGCAGCTACTTTTGCGATAGGATAACCTGTAGCTTTTGATGCTAGTGCTGATGATCTAGATACTCTTGGGTTCATCTCAATAACTACTAACTTACCATCTTTAGGGTTTACAGCAAACTGAACATTTGAACCACCAGTCTCAACCCCAATCTCTCTAAGTACAGCAATCGAAGCATCACGCATTATTTGATATTCTTTATCTGTCAAAGTCAAAGCTGGTGCTACCGTGATACTATCACCAGTATGGATTCCCATAGGGTCAATATTCTCTATTGAACATACAATGATTGAGTTATCAGCTTTATCGCGGATTACTTCCATTTCGTATTCTTTCCAACCTAAGATAGATTCATCAATTAGTACTTCATTAGTTGGCGATAGACTTAAACCATTTTTAACGATACTCTCAAACTCTTGTTTGGTATTAGCGATACCGCCACCACTACCACCAAGAGTAAATGATGGTCTAATAATTGCAGGTAAGCCAATATCTTCTAAAGCATCATAAGCCTGCTCCATAGTTTGTACCACAACATTTCTAGGAACTTCTAGACCAATTTTTGCCATTGCTTTGTTAAACCTTTCTCTATTTTCTGCTTTATCAATAGAGTCAGCCTTTGCACCAAGCATTTCGACATTGTATTTTTCTAAAGTACCTTCTGCATCTAATGCTAGAGCACAGTTAAGAGCTGTTTGACCGCCAACTGTAGGTAAGATAGCGTCAGGTTTTTCTCTAGCTATAATTTTGCCAACACTCTCTGCTGTAATTGGTTCGATAAAAATTTTATCAGCAGTTGTTGGGTCAGTCATAATTGTTGCAGGATTTGAATTGACTAGAAATACTGTATAGCCATCTTCCTTTAAAACCTTACATGCTTGAGTTCCTGAGTAGTCAAATTCACAGGCCTGACCAATAACAATTGGTCCAGCACCTAAAACCAAAATACTTTTTATATCTGTTCTCTTTGGCATCTTACTAATTCCCTTTCTTACTTTCTGCTATCATTTCAGCGAATTCATTAAATAAATACTTACAGTCATGAGGTCCTGGTGAGCTTTCTGGGTGATATTGCACTGCAAAAGCCGGTCTGTCTGTAAATCTGATACCCTCAACAGTACCATCAAATAGTGAACTCATGTGAATTTGGATATTATCTGGAGCCGTATCATCACACACGACGAAACCATGGTTTTGGCTTGTGATAAGAACTCTTTTGGTATTTGCATCTAACACAGGTTGGTTGACACCACGATGACCTTTGTGCATTTTTTTAGTCTTTAGGCCTGCTGCTAGAGCCAGTAGCTGGTTACCTAGGCAGATACCAAATATTGGCATCTTACTTTCAAGAAGTCTTTTGATAACAGGCATAGTATAGTCAGAAGTAGCAAATGGATCCCCAGGACCATTTGATAAAAATACTCCATCAGGATTATGTTTTATAATATCCTCATAAGTACTATCAGCAGGTACTACTGTTACTTTAAATCCAGCATCTACAAGGTTTCTTAGGATATTGTATTTAACGCCATAATCGATAACTACGACATTGTATTTGTAGTTTTCTTGATGTTTATAAACTCTTTGTCCTAGTGAAAAAGTATGCTCATTCCAATCATACTCTCTATTTGTTGTGACACTTATTGCTAAGTCTCTACCACTTAGGTTTGATTTATTTTTAATTCTTGATCTGACATAATTAGCATCAAGAAACTCACCTGGTTTTACAGATAGTATCGCAACCCTTACAGCACCTTCTTTACGTACTTTACGTACGATTGCACGAGTATCAACACCACATATGCCAACGATGTTTCTATTTTTAAGCCATGTATCAATATGCTTTTTTGATCTAAAGTTTGAAGGACTAGTTAGGTTTTCTCTAACAATTAACCCCTTCGCAAATACGCCTAGTGATTCGTTATCTTCATTATTTATCCCAACATTACCTATATGAGGGAAGGTAAATGTGATAATCTGTCCTGCATATGATGGATCTGTTAGAGTCTCTTGGTAGCCTGTCATCGACGTGTTAAAACAAATTTCGCCGTCAGTCCAACCACGAACACCTATTGATCTTCCTAGATAATAAGTACCATCTGGGAATACCAATATCGCATTAGTCATATCATTAGCTAATATCATAAAACAACCTTACTGTGATGAGTGAGAATTAAAGAAAAAAAGTGTCTGAAAAATTTTTTTATCATTTACTTCTTATAAAGTTAATAGACAAATTGAAAGTATTCTAGGCATTCGATTACTAGATGTAAAGAGTGTTTTTTTAACTTTTGCATAAATTAGTTTTTAGGGTAGTTTTAAAGCTATTTTTATATTAGAATTGATTTTTACCTCTTAAGTTTTGTGCTGTAAAAGTTATGCGAAATTATTCAGCAAAACCTTTTATTTTCAGTGCTTTCAGGGATTTATCTAAGTTGGCTCTGACTTTAGATTTTAAAAATGCTAATATTATGCAAATTAAAATGATAGGTAATAAAACAAATGAAAAAGATTGTCACAGCAGTTACGTTATTCGTGCTATTAATCCCTGTAGCATATTCTCAAGGTAAATTAGTTTTTGTATCGTTGGTGACTCGTCATGGAGATAGAGCTCCTTTTGCGAATATCAAAAACGCCAACTATGATTGGGGAACTTCTTTATCAGAGCTTACACCAATAGGGATGAATCAAGAATATAACTTAGGTCAACAGTTAAGAAAGAGATACGTTGAGCAATTTAAGCTTTTGCCAAAAAATTATCAAAATCAAAGCATTTCTGTACTATCAAGTCATACAAATAGAACGGTTGAAAGTGCACAAAGCTTATTAATGGGCCTTTATCCTCCAGGGACAGGTCCAGTTTTAGGTAATGGCAAAGCAGCTATCAAAGATAGAGTTCAGCTAGTACCTATAATGACTTTAACAGCTGATTCAAAGCTTCTTCAATTCCCTTATCCAAAGTATTTAGCAGTGCTGAAAAAGTATGTTTATAATTCACCAGCATGGCAAGCAAAGACTAAAGAAGTCGCACCTGATTTTGCAAAATGGCAAAAAATATTAGGCAATAAAATATCTGGCCTAGATGATATATTAGTAATAGGTGATGTTTTGATTGTTGCTAAGGCCCATGATAAACCTCTACCAAAAGGTCTATCTCAAAAAGATGCTAATAAAATAATTGCTTTAACAAGTTGGGGCTTAGCGCAACAGTTTAAGTCACAAAAAGTTTCTTATATTATGGGTGGTAAGATTACTAATAGAATAATCAGTGATCTAGATAGAGCAGCAACTGGTAAATCTAAATATAAGATGACTTACTACTCAGGTCATGATCTAACACTACTTGAGATTATGGGAACTTTAGGAGTACCTTTAGCACAAGCTCCAGGCTATGCAAGTAATTTACAGTTTGAACTATACAAAGATGGTAAGAACTATACAGTTAAGCTTAGATATGATGGCAAATACGTTAAATTACCAATTATGAATAAAGATGATAGCTGTACTTTAGTAGCATTAGAAGAGTATATGCAGAATATCAATAAGAAGTTCGAAAAATATAACTAATTTGATAAATATGTGTCATTCTACGACTTGATCGTAGAATCTATTTAAAACTTTAGCTTAAATATATAGATCCTATGGTCACACTTCGACTCCGCTCAGTGGTCTTGTAGGATAAGAGCTTGCTTTTATACTATAAGCCTTACTTTCTTATATAAGCTTTATAATATTGAAAAGTCATTCCCTCGTTTTTTCTATAATCAGGAATAGTATCTCTTGACTGACTATCAATTAAACCAAAGTTTATCTTTGGAGAAAAGTTTTTACCTAACTCATCTTGAGAAACGCTAAATGGAGGTGTTTGAGCTTCTTTATCATGCTCCATTACTAGGAGTAATATTTGTGCTTTATCTGAGCATGTCTCTTGCATCATCTTTGCATATTTTCCTCTTAATTTAGGAGGTAAGGCAATATAAGCACCTCTATCATACCAAATATCAAAACTAGGTAAGTTTTTAGCTATCTTAGGTAAGTTGAAAATATCAGATACATATATTACAACATTATCACCTTTATAACATTTATAGTCTTTTTCTTCTACAACTTCATATTTGATGTGATTTTCAGTAAAAAAAGAAAGAACCGCTTTTTCTGATAGTTCAACACCTATTACTTTAATCCCTTTTGAGAGGAAAAATAAGATATCTATACTTTTACCACACATTGGCATTAAACAAGTTGATGAGCTAGTTATTTTAAGCTTAGAAAAATGCTTAACTAAGAACTCATTTGGAGATTCTTGACAGAAGTTTTCGACATCATTTTTTTGCCATCTATCTAGCCAGTACAGGTTGTTATTAGTATCTATTTTATCCATTTGCTTATGATTTGAAATTATTAGCTAACTAGACATGTTAACATGGATATAGAGCAAATATTAGTTTTAAACCTGGTGATTTTAAATATGGTTTATTATAATTTTCGTAGATTGTAAAAGGAGAAAAAAATGTCTAATCAAAGTTTACTTATCAAAAATGCTACAGTTGTAAATGAGGGGAAAACGTTTAAGTCGGATGTCTTAGTTGAGAATGGCAAGATAGCTCAAATTGCTGCAAATATAGATAAAGTAGCAGATAAAACTATTGATGCTAGAGGTCTTCATCTACTACCAGGAATGATTGATGATCAGGTACATTTTAGAGAGCCTGGTCTAATGCATAAGGGTGACATAGAGTCAGAATCTCGTGCTGCTGTAATGGGAGGTATCACATCATATATGGAGATGCCAAATGTAAATCCAGCTACTACAGTAGTTGAGCGTTTAGATGAGAAAAAAGAACGTGCTGCAGCTAGATCACATGCAAACTATGCTTTCTATCTAGGTGCAACAAATGATAATGTTGATGAGTTAAAACGTCTGAAGCCAAATGATGCCTGTGCTATCAAAATCTTTATGGGCGCTTCAACTGGTAATATGCTGGTAAACAATCCTGAGACTTTAGAAGGTTTCTTCAAAGATAGTCCACTACTTATTGTGACGCATTGCGAAGATACGCCAATGATTACAGAACTTGAAAACAAAGCACGTGAAAAATATGGTGAAGATGTGCCAATGGATTTACATCCAGAGATTCGCTCACGTGAGGCTTGTTTTAAATCATCTGAGCTTGCAGTAGGCTTAGCAAAGAAATATAACTCAAGATTGCATGTGCTACATCTAACTACAGCCGAAGAGATGGTACATTTTGATAATACTATTCCTCTTGAAGAAAAGCGTATCACAGCAGAGGTTTGTGCTCATCATTTATTCTTTTCACGTAAAGATTATGCTGATAAAGGTGCGCGTATTAAGTGTAATCCAGCAGTTAAAGAAGAAAGTGATCGTTTAAAACTTCTAGAATGTGTAGCTAATGATACTATTGATGTGATCGCAACAGATCACGCACCACATACTTGGGAAGAAAAGCAAGGTACTTACTTTAAAGCGCCAGCTGGCCTACCACTTGTTGAGCAGGCTCTTATCTCAGTTCTAGAGCATTATCACAAAGGTTTCTTAACTTTAGAGCAAGTAGTACAAAAGACAGCTCATGCTCCAGCTATAGTTTATAAAGTAAAAGATCGTGGCTTTATTCGTGAGGGTTACCATGCTGATTTAGTACTTGTAGATCTTAACGATCCGCATACTGTGACAGATGAGTGTTGTCACTATAAGTGTGGTTGGACTCCATTTAATAATGTTACTTTCCAATCAAAAGTTCAGACAACTATTATTAATGGAGTAGTGAAGTACCATAAAGGTAAAGTTGTGAGTGATGAAAGAGGACAGTGCTTAGAGTTTAATCATGAGTTTTGATAGCCTAAAATAGTATTAATATATGAATATATCTATATGTACTTTTGATAAGTTTAATGAGATTGATTCTCTTATCTCTTTTCATATCCTATCAAGGTTAAAGAAGTACTATCCATTTGTTAATGTCTGTATAGTGAGTGATTCTAATAACATTACATCAATGAATGGGCTAAAAATAACAGCTGATAGAAATATTTCTGAAATTATTAATGATGATGTCATTATATTTGGAAGTTCTAGTAATACTAATAAATTAGTAGAGAATGAACAAATAATTTCTAAACTAAAGAAAAGTATATCTTTTAATAATCAACTAATATGCTCTCAATGTTCAGGGGCATTGTTCTTAGAGAAGTTAGGTCTTTTAAAAGATTTAGCTGTTTCTACAGATATTAAAACAGCAGAAAAATTAAGAAGCAAAGGTTATGAGGTTGTAAATAAGCCTATATCGATAAATAGCAATATAGTTTCATGCGGAGGGTGTCTGTCGGCAATATATTTATCAGCATATATTATTAAAAAATATTTTGGGACTGATGCTCTAAGTAAAGTTTTAAAGGAAATTACTAGTAATGGAGAGTTTAACTTAACATTAGATAATATTTTGTATGTTATTGATTAAATTCTATTCAAATCCATTTGCACTCATAGTCGATTTCAAATATCTAGTGCCAAAAGTAGTTTTTAAAATATGTCGCTACTTACTATGTAAGTTTTAGCGACATATTTTTTCATTGCAGCCTTCGACTTCGCTCAGGAACCGGTATGCAAAACTGCCTAGCATTAAGCTATTGTAGTCTAAAATATCCGAGATGTTTAAAAGTAATACTTAATCAAATAGCTTATTAACAATCTATTTACTAGATTCCGTGCTTAAGCCTGACGGAATGACATATTACTTTTATTTTCTAATCATTTGCTTTTGAGGCGATTAATCGCTAATGTGCACAAAAATTAATAGGTTTATTGTAGTGACAGCACATAGTGCTGTCTAAACAGACATGTTAGTAACCTACCTTCTCAAAATTGTTAAATTATTATTTAATTTGCTAGATCTCAAATATATTGGCGTTTTTATAAAATATGTTACTCTACTATGAATGATATTTTTATCTTTGAAATGGGTACTCAATGCAAGGTGGTAATTTTAAGAAATTCATTATAATGCTTTTTGCATTTTTATGTTTTTCTACGCCATTAGAAGCGATTACCAAACAAGAGGCTATGCAGAAGTATTTAGAGTATAAAAAGCTTGCTGAAAAATATAAAAAGTTAGCAGAGCAATCAGATGAAACTGCTAAAAAAGAACAAGATAAAGTTACTCCTACAACAAAAGCTAATGTAGAAGAAAAAGCAGAGTCTAAAAAGGCCACTCAAACCACTCTAAAAGATAACACTAAAAAGAAAGAAGCAGCGTCTAAACCTAATCAAGAAATCCTAAAAGATACTAAGAAAGACGATAAGAAAGACACTAGTCCTTGGAAAGGTACATCTATAGGCTTAGGTGGAAGTATTGTTACAGGTAATAGCGCTACTACAAATCTAAATGTTGGAATAAATATTAACTATAATCCATCAGAACAGTGGCAAAATAATTTACTATTTAACTATTTGTATAGCCATGATGATAATGTTTCTGATAAATCAGGAGTAAGGGTAAATAGGGCGCAGTTAAGTGCTAAGAGCTCGTGGGATTATGATAAAAGAAATGGCGTGTATGGTAACTTAAATGTACTACGTGATGAGTTAGATGTATTTAATTATGTCTTTATGGAGTCTGCAGGATATAAGAGAGTTTTATATAAAAATGATGACATGTCATTGAATCTAACAGCAGGCCCTAGCTTAACCCAAAACCAACTTAACAGCACTGGGGAGTTTACCAATGGGTTTGGAGCGCAGTCTGGCTTGCAATATGTTTGGAACTTTACAAAGAAATCTAGCTTTAAAGAAGAGTTTATAGCTAACTACTCATATCAAAATAATAATAAAGTTAACCCTAATGTATTTATTTATCAAAGTAATGCTATATTGTCTGCTAGTATATATAAAAACTTAAGTCTTCAGTTACAGTTTCAGATAAATGGTACTAACGTGAGCTTGCCAGGTAAAATCCCAATTACAACTATTACAACAACAGCTATAACATATAATCTATAGTGATTTAAACCTTGCTAAACCCTTGTTTTTGACTAGTAGTTGACACGGGGGTAAATACACAAAACAAACATGCCTGTACAACTACTAAACTAAAATATAAGAAGCTCGCAATGTAAAAAGCAGTTTGTAGATTAGATAATTGAAATATTACTCCCCCTGCAAAGATACCTGTAAGACTACCAAACTTAGAAAGAGAGTTACAATATCCTATAATATAGCCAAAACTATTATCTTTAATTCTACAAGCGAGACTAAATAAGCAAGGTAAGGTACCAGCGAATGCTACGCCTAATATAAGTCTAGCTATTATTATTTCATAGATATTATGCGTCGTAGTATGAACGAAGATCGCTATTGTGGCTAGAACAAATATAACTATAAAATAGCCACTAGCAAGATAGTACTTTTGATTATTTTTCTTTAGTAATTTATCAAAAAAATGACCCAATGGTGCAGATATAAATAGTAAACTAAAAGCAGGTGCTGAATATATTGCACCTATAAGTATAGGGTTTGCACTAAAGTAATCTTTAGCATAAGTAGCAAAGAATGAAAGTGGTAGAAATTTTGCAGTTTGGAATAAAAATATACTCAAAAAAATTATACCAAAGTAAAGGTAACCTAGCTTAGTATTTTGTTTTTGAGAGTGAGTGTTTTGTTTATGTTTATCTTTAGGTAAGTAAGTAGGGGTGATTTTCTTGAGCTTAAAAAGTAATAATAAGAATGTAAAACTAGCCATTAAAGAACTAATTAAAAACACATTATTGTAGTTAAAAATACTTGCTAAAAACCCACCTAATAGTGGCCCTAGTGCTATACCTACAGCTGTAGAGGACTGCAACCAAGCTAGCACTCTACTACGATACTCTTTTGATACGATAATTACAGCATAGCTTTGAGAGGCTAGTAAATACCCTGCAATAGCCCCTTGAATAAATCTAAGAGTTGTAAATATGAGTATATTATCAGTAGCATAGATTAAAATCTGGATAAATGCTAAAGCAGCAGCAGCTCTGAGAATCATAGTTTTATAGCCAAACTTATCGGCATATTTACCCCAAATTGGTGAAAATATTATTGCTGATACTAGGGGCAAAGTATATGCAAGAACACTCCAAGTACCTGCATGTAACAAGCCGTAGTTGTTAAGAGAGTGCAAATAGATTGGTAGAAATGGATTACACATTTCCATTGCTACAATAACTATAAGTTGGCAGCAATATAATAAGACTATTTGAGACTTTATTGTACGATCCATATTCAGCTATCAGTTAAAAGATTTTAAGTTTTATAATATTCATCGATATTATAGTAAAAGCTTAGCTGTAAAACTTATAAATATTATTTTCTAAGTAGAGTTCTAAAGAGATATGTCACTCCACAACTTGATCATAGAATCTATAGAATGTGGCAAGAGTCGTTTTTAAAATATATCTTAGTTATAAGCACCAGCAGAGTAGTGTAATTCATAACTATGGCTATAGATCTCTAAGATATTTCCAAATGGGTCTTCCATATAGATCATTCTATATGGTTTTTCACCAGGATAATAAAATCTAGGCTTAGCCATTCTACGTTTACCACCAGCATCAACTATTTTTTGAGCTAGACCTTCAACATCGGGATCTTGGACACAGAAATGGAATATACCAGTTTTCCAGTATTCAAAGTTGTTTTCAGGGTTTTCTTGGTTTTTAAACTCAAATAGCTCAACACCAATACGGTCACCAGTAGATAAATGAGCTATTCTAAATGATCCCCAGCCTGCGCCAAAAACATCAGTACACATTTCTCCAATAGAGCTGTCATCTTCAACGATTTCAGTAGGTTTCATAATCGTATACCAGCCTAAGACTTCAGTATAAAACTTAACAGCTGCTTCAAGATCTGGTACAGATATTCCAATGTGTGAGAAATTTCTTGGGTATGTGTTTTGCATTGTTTCTTCCTTTTTTAATTAGAGTCTTTAATTTATGTGATAATTATATTGTTTAAGCGTTATAATGTAAAATTATTAAAAATTATTATTTTAATTATAAAAAATGATTAACAATAAGTTTCTCAATACTTTCTTAAATTTAGTTGAGGTTGGTCACTATACAAAAACAGCAAAGCTTTTAAATATGACTCAATCAGGAGTTAGCCAACATATAGACAAGCTCGAGCAAAGTATTGGCAAAACAATCATAAATAATACTGGTAAAAAGTTTGAGTTAACCCAAGCAGGACATCTACTTTATAAATATGCTGTAGATATAAGAGATAGGGAATTAGAGCTAGTATCAGAAATAGGCCATGACTATCCTTATGAGGGAGAGTGTAAATTTGGCTGCTCTGGAAGTATTTTAATACAGATATATAAGCCATTTCTTGAGTATCAGTTTAAACATCAAGATCTTAAGGTATCGTTAGAGTCTATACCGAACAAGAAAATCATAGATATGCTTAGCTCTAACGATATTAATATTGGTATAGTCACAAATAAACAAGATTCAGAACAGTTCACAGTACTAGAAATAGGCGTTCAAGAGCTTGTATTAGTGACCTCAAAAAAGCAAAAAGAAAAATCTCTAGAAGATATTATAAATACTGGGTTTATTAATCATCCCGATGGGATATATTACCTTGAGAAAATATTTAAAAATAACAACAAATCTCATAGCAGACTAAAAGGTGTTAGAGAAACAGGTTATGTTAATCAGCTCAGTCAAATTTTATTACCAGTGTCTCTAGGGTTAGGCTTTACAATATTGCCTAGATTTACAGTAGAGAACTCAGAATATTTTGATAAATTAAAGATTCTAGATTTAGAAGCCCCAACATATGAGAGTATATATGTTTTATATAAAAAATATAAAGATTTACCTGTTAGATACACTTGGTTTTTAGATTATTTGAAGAATTTTTTAAAAAAGTAATGAGCTATTCTAACTTGCTTTAGAATCTTAATAAGAACTAAAAAAAACAGAAATTACTTAATATACTTATCAAACCAAGCTATTTGTTTAGTAAGTATTTGCTGCAAAGGCTCACCTTCATAGCATTCATAATGGCTAACACCTTCTAGAACCATTAGCTCCTTAGGATCATTAGCTTTTTCAAATAAGATATGAGATTCTTCTACAGGGTTTACAGAATCAGTATCAGAAGCAACTATTAATACAGGTATCTTTAAGTCGCCTATATAGTTTTCAGGTTTGTGCGAGATAGTTTCATTAACTGTAAGAAAAGGAATCTTGATATCAAAAGCATCATACTCTTTACTATATCTTTCATAGAAGCCTAAAGATTGCTCATCTGTTAGAACCTTATGTAAAGGAACCATCATTTCCTTACCAGTTTTTTCTTTTTTAGCTAACATCTTGTCAATCATACCAAAGAACTTTTCTTTCTCTTCAGCAGACATTTCGCCTGTGATTACTCTTTCACCATTAGCAAAAGTTAGTTGTACTGATAAGCACTTAACCAGATCATTTTGTGCAGCTGCAGTAATAGCATTTGCACCACCATATGAAGTTCCCCATAGTCCTATCTTACTAGAGTCAACAAAATCTAAGTTAGCAACATAGTCGATAGCTGAGTTTATATCTTCTATTTGTAATTTTGGTACTAATCTACCTCTTTCACCTTCACTTTCACCAAATCCTCTATAGTCAAAGTTAAGAACTATATATCCAGCTTTTGCAAAAGCTTCTGCATATGCTGGAAGTAGCACTTCTTTAAAACCAGCAAAACCATGACAAAGAACTATAGCAGGGTATTTGCTATTTTCGTTAAAGTTTTCAGGCTTGTATAATAAAGCCGCAATATTTGATCCATGAGATTTAAAACTTATTTTTTCCATATTTCTTATCTGTCAATTTGAGTTTTTGTATTTGATTTATTCTATCAGAAATTAATAATATGTATTTAGATTAATAAATATTATTTTAATTTATTTTGAAAAATTTAGATGTTTCAAGTATATCTATAGGAGTTTTGCTAATAGCTGACTGTTCCTCGTATAGGATAGTTATTTTTAGGGTCTCTAATCCACTCTAACCCAGAAACTAATGCTTCCAACTCAGGACGAACAAAGGGGTTGTTTGAGACATCAACAACATGTAAAAGGTTCTTCTCATTGACAACAAATAGTCCTGGCTCTGCAAAATTATGATCTGTTTCTTGAGCGGATCTTGGTTCAGAAATATATAATCCTAAGCTTTCCATTTGCACTTGTGTTAATCCATAATAAATAGGAAAACCAATATTTAGATTTTTTAGATGATCTTCTAACTGCTCTTTACTATCAGCAGATACAGCAACTAGATCAACTTTATTCTCTAACAGTCTTTTTCTATATGTTTCTATTTGATTGAGGTATTTAGTACAAAGAGGACAGTGACGACCACGGTAAACAATGATAACTTGCCATTCTGTATTAACTGCCGGCTTACCTAGTATTACGCTACTATTGTTTAGGTTTTTTACTATTATATTAGGAAATTTCGTCCCAGCATGTAGCTTTGTCGTATACATCTTGAGCTCACTAAAGATATAGTTGTTATAATTACGAGTATAAAAAAAATCGAATAAAAAAGGTAGAATAAATATTTTTAAAAAGTTAAAACTTGATAACCATTTACTTTATTAGTTGTTTAGTTATCTGCTTTAGTAAAATAGGATATATAGCTCGAATGCCTTTTTCACAGCCCTCGATTAAAAGTAGTATAAATAATGCTACAAATATTCCTAAAGCTCTTTCAGTTCCATCAAAAAAGTTAAAAGCCTCAAAACTTGTTGGAAAACAAATCATCATAAAAGCCCTATTTGCCTGCTCATAGCCATAACCATAGGATGGGTGCTGGAGTGTAAAGTACAAAAAGATGGTTGAAAAAACAACAAATAGCGGAAATATCAAAATAGCAAAAAAGCTAGATATTACAATGCATGATATACCACATATAACGCCTAATAAACATCCCCAAAATCTTCTATGAAATGTTGCCACAGTTTTATTTATCTCAACTCCTGAGATAGCTATGATTGTTATGATCATGTTTATTGAACCTCCAGGGATATTTATAGACATCCAAAATATTACAGACAGGTTCATGGCAAAAAACATTCTCACAGCACTTAATAGAGCGTGCTTGTTTGATAGTGGGGCAGCTGGTGAGAAATTCTTTCCTTTATTTATTGGTAATAAAACGATAAAGGCTAAAGCACAGAAGATACCAACAACATTGCTTAGAGTTCTGTATTCAGCAAGATGTAAAGCCATTGTCGGATCACCGATGCAGGCAGCTCCTACAAAAGAGACATGTAGTCCTATAAAAAGTAGAAAATATGTTTCTTGAGTATATATCCTTGATAAATATAAGAAAAAAGCCCCAACTATAAAAATAATAATTATACCAACAAAAGATAAGTTTATAAGAGCTACACTTAAGCATAATCCGATCGTGGAGCCTATAATTGTTGCAAATAATCTTCTCCATGCTTTATAAATAGTGATAGTCGTTCCGTTTGACCATATTACAATTGCAGCTGTAGCTGCCCAAAATGGATAATCAAAATCTAGAGCGTTGTTAATAATAACAGCAATAGCACCACAAATAGATACAACGGTAGAAATATACAAGATTTCTTTAGAATCATCTTTCTTAATATTGAAAACTTTAGAACCATACATGAGCATCTGCTCCTAATCTGAAAGGTTTTGTATTCTTAGTTAAAACCTCAATAAGAACAGGGAATCTGTAATCTAGTCTGACCCATTCAATATTTCTTTTTATATTATAAAGAGCTGAGAAGTTGTTATATTGAGGCTTGTTGATTCCTTTTTCAATGCTAACTATTTTACCTTTATATTTTTTAAATCCTGTTAGACTAGTTGTAATATCGACTATTTTACCAGTAGATAAGTATTTAAGATTACCTTCTTTAACATTTGCGATTATAAACCATTTATCTGTATTTATTATAGAGAAGAGAGTTTTACCTTGAGTAATAAAATCTCCCTTTTGTAGAATAAAGTTAGACACATATCCATTTGTTTCTGCTTTGATCGAGCATCTACTTAGTAAATATTTTTTCTGATCTATTTTTGCATTAAGTATTTTTCTATTAGATTTTAGATCATTTTTTTCTACTTTAAGATTGTTAACTGACTGATCTGCTTTAACAAAAAAAGACTCGCTAGAAATTAAGTTTTTTGCTGCTAAATCTTCCTGTAGCTTAGATACTGCAAGTTTTTGTATTAAAAACTTATAACGCTCAAAATCCTTTTTTTGAACGGCTAAATTCTCTAAAGCTAAATCTCTTTGTTTTTTTGCTAGTCTTATTTTAGTAACAATATCTTTAAGTTGCAGAGATACTTTCTCTTCTTGAGACTTTAATATTTCTAATTTTTTATCTATATATCTACAATCAAGTTTAAATAAAACTTGCCCTTTTTTTACATAAGATCCTTTTTTAATATATATTTTGCTAATTTGTCCATTTTCAACACTACTTACTCTAGTAAAATTTGCATATAAATACGCATCTCTCTCAAATTTAGCATCCATAAATAAAAAAGCACAGATAAGAAAAATAATTATAAATATCATAATTATGGTAACCATTACTTTAGATATTTTCATAATTTATTCACCTTTTATAATCTAACAAAATACTTGATATATATTTTCACACTAAAATTATCTCTTAAAAAGATATAAAATAATAATTATGAATTTCCAAAATGGAAACAATGTGGATAAGCTTGAATGTATGAAAAGCTTTATACTTGTAGCAGAAAATCGTAGTTTTACAGCTGCAGCGAGAAAGCAAGAAATAGGGCTAGCAAAGGTTAGTAAGCAAATCAATTTTCTTGAAGGATGGCTTTCATCTTCGCTATTTTTACGTACAACTAGAAAAGTTGAGCTTACATCGAAGGGTGAAGTTTTTTTAGATTATGCACAAAAGACAGTGAACCTAATAGAAGAAGCTCAAAATAATATAGAAAGTCAAGGAGGTCAACCAAAGGGGGAAATAACAGTTTCAATAACTGCAGGCCTTAATGTGGCATTTTTTACTAAGCATTTTGCTA
The DNA here is from genome assembly GCF_041102755.1 of Francisella sp. 19X1-34. Classification (NCBI taxonomy): domain Bacteria; kingdom Pseudomonadati; phylum Pseudomonadota; class Gammaproteobacteria; order Thiotrichales; family Francisellaceae; genus Francisella; species Francisella sp. 19X1-34. The sequence goes on along the minus strand of NZ_JBGCTX010000012.1, from coordinate 11,339 downwards.
ATTTTTTATCTAAATATAGTCAAGTAAAACTGAATATACAGAGTATTCTTTCACCAATTACAGTTTTGGAAGGGACATCTGATATTTCGGTAAGTACTATAAATATTTCTGACCCTAGATTGGTTCAATATGTTTTTGGCTCATTTAAACGTAAGTTGTATGCATCTCCTAAGTATCTAGAAAAGCATGGTACTCCGACGACTTTATCACAGTTATCTAATCATAATGCTTTAGTGAATATTCTAACGCATCCTAAAGGAGTTTGGCAGTTTGGGAAGTCATATATAAATCTAAATTATAATTATTTTTCAAGCTCGATGGATGAGCTAAAGAATGCTGCTATTCATGATCTTGGTATCATATGGACAATGGATACTTTAGTTGAAAATGAGGTCAAAAATGGTCAACTTATTGAAATCCAGATAGATGGTACTCAAGCAACTGCTGAATTATATTGTTATTTTCTGCAGACATCAAAAGAGGATAAAAAGCGTATGCTAGCTGAATACTTATTAGAAAATGTTACTATATCTTAAAGAGGTTTTTTATAGTTATTTTTCACTCTTACTTTCAATTGGTATCATAACTTCATTTGTACGTAAGAATGGTATTGTCCAAGGTGGATTATAGCCAGCAGCCTCTGGTTGCCCAATAGTCTGATAGTTATTAGATTTTATCCATGCTTTAAGCTTTTCAGTATTAGAATCTATAGAGTCTTTGTCTAAGAATCCACTAAATGTAACAACAGCCATTCTTGTTTCTGGTTTTTCAACTAATTTAACTCTATTATTTGTTGGTTTCGGAGCATTTTTGATGTTGTACTTAGATGGTAGTACAAAAGCTATCGTCCAGATCTGATCATCACCTTTTATCATTACAGGTGCCGTCATTTCTATATTTTGAGATGTTTGCTCTATTTTAACAGGAGCTGTCATTTGTATATCTTTTTTGGAGATATTAGCTCCTGTTATATACTTAAATAGATAACCAAAACCTCTATTTACAGCTGACTTATAATTTGGGTCTTCCACTGTTACTTGAGCCTCTGTTAGTGGAGCATAAACTCTGACTGAAAAGTTATTATCATTTTTGATGTTTGTATATTTGGCTTGAGGGGTATCATTTATCCCCAAAATACTACAAGATGATAATGCTAGAGCAGATATCATTGATAAAGGTTTTTTTAACATATCTTGTACTCCTGATTTTGCTGTAAAAGATATTTATATTATTAATTATAAATCACAATATAATATAACACTGTTAAAATTTTGTAAGGTTTACTCTTTAGTAGCCACAAACATGATTCAAAATATAATAAAGGGTAGAAAATGAAAAAGTTGACTAAAATATTGGCACTGTCATCTATAGCATTAGGAGTTTGCTATGCTGGTGTAGATAAACCGTTAAATCTTTTGGTACAAAGGGCTGCTTTAATGCAAGGTGTTGGGATATGTAAATCAAAGATTAAAGGTTCTATTTATGATGCTAATCAAGAGATACGTGTGTTACAAAATGCTGAAAAACTAGCTAAGCAAAATAAATTAGAAAAAAGTTCATTCTTAACATTTATTCAATTACAAATGGACCTATCAAAACAGATAGAAAACTATTATCTAAATAATGCTACGCAACAACAGCTTGAGCAACAAAGCTCAGATTGTTTGACTAGCTATCGTGATAAGATTAAAAAAGTTGATGCGCAATTATATCCAGCGATAAGCAAAAATATCAAATCGATCCATAAGGATAAAAAGCTAGAATCGCAGCTGAAAAAACTTGTTAAGAAGCAAAACATTAAAGGAATTCCTCAAGATCCTGACTATTTAGATTTAATAGCTAATAGTTTACAAGCTATTAAAAAGTCTAAATAACTCTGACATTACTTTGTATATTTTAATGACTACAAATACTAACTTTAAAATATAGTTTACTATCAGCACAAATTGAACTAATATATAATTTCAACATCGATTAATCTTTTGAGAAACTCAATGAAAATAATGTTCTCAGCAGATGGTATCTCTAAGTCTGATCTAGAGAAAACAGCCTCTGTTTCAAAGCATGTTGACTGTGTCAAAATTGGTCATATTTTATGTTCAACCCTATCATTTAAAGAAATTCATGAGCTAGTCGGAGATAAAGACATTTTCTTAGATTTCAAGTTTCATGATATTCCAAATACAGTTAAGACTGCAATAGAAAACTATTCAAAAGCTATTCCAAATTTTAAGTACTTCACCTTTCATGGGACAGCTAGTGATGATATGGTCAAAGCAGCTCTTAGTGCTAATACTCAAGCTATTGCATTAGCTGTGATTACCCTAAGTAGTGATGCGAATTTTGATAAGTCAGATAGTCTAGCAAAATTTGAAAGATGTGTGAATTTAGGTGTGGAAAACTTTATATGTCATCCACATTTAGTTGCTGATGTTAGAGCTAAGTTTGGGGATAAAATCAAGTTATATGTCCCAGGTGTAAGGCTTGAGAGTGATTTAAGTGATGATCATTTTAATGCTTTGACGCCGAAAAAGGCTAAAGAGCTTGGAGTTGACTATATCATAGTTGGCAGACCTCTCTTGCGTGCTGAAAATATAGTTGAGAAGTTAAGAGAATTTGAGTGCTAATATGCAAAATCAAGATCTAAAGAAAATCATAATATCACCGCCGTTTGGTAAATATCTTAAGTTTAAAGAAACTTCTAATGTCTATGGATCTTTTACAGTAAGTAGACGCTGGGGACTTATTAAGCAAGCTATTAAAACTATTCGCAAGGTAGAGAAAAATGCATGGCGCAATAAGATTGGTTTACGTAACCCAGGATTAGCTAATGCAAATCCACCAAAGAGAGCCCAGGATATAATATCATTAGCGGCGTTAGAGATAGCAGATTGGCATAATTTTGCAGAAACTTTAAAGTTACCTAAATTTGCCAATCATAAAAATATTGAGATAAATATTGGTTGCCCAAATGCTAGTATTGTCGGCTTTCCAGTTGAGTTAGCATATTTATTTGAAGATAGAAATATCAGTATCAAAATGCCTCCAACTGTCGATCATAATGCTAAGATTAGAGAGTATCTTGCAGTAGGAATTACAACTTTTCATTTATGTAATACTATCCCTACAGATAAGGGAGGTATTTCAGGTTATCCGTTACATGAATATAGTTTGCCTGCTATCAAAAAAGCTAGAGAAGAGTTTGGTGATAGCATTACTATAATTGGTGGTGGTGGAGTTTATACTCTTGAAGATGCTAGAAAATATATAGATGCAGGAGCTGATCATTTATCGCTAAGTTCTGTAATGTTTAATCCTATTAAGGGTAAAAAATTAGTTAAAGAGATTGTTAATAATTTCGGCTAAAAGATTCTATTATTAGATTATCGAAGTCATATATACTTATATCTACTTGTGTTATTATTAAAAGTAAATAATAAGATTATAACTTTTAGGAGCTTATATGAAATTATTTAATATACTTATTATTTTACTTATGAGTATTAAAGCCTTTAGCACTCAATTAAATCAAAATCTGCCAGATATTAGAAAAATAATGTCAGACCAAAGCCTTACTGTTATTCCTGTTATGAGTGTCGTTCAAGGAAAGAAAACAAAGCTCTCACAAGAGTTTATATCAAGCTTTGACCAAAATGGTAATTGGAGTGAAAATAGATATGGTAAAAAGTTAATAAAACCCTCTACTTTTAAATTTATATCTTTAAAACCTATTACCTATTATAAAGAGTTTTCTTATGCAGGAAAAACATATAAGCAATATACTATTTGTGATAAAGCAACAGCTACTTGTGAATATTCAATGGGATATTTCTCTGAAAAAGGTGATTATCTAGGGTCTTCTGTAGGAAAGCTGGTTTTCCATAATAAAGATCTATTTAAAGGTTTACAGTATGGTTCTGAGTGAGTTACTAAAACAGAGCACAAAAACTTTACATCAAAAAGCAGAATCAACATTCTTTATCAAAAAGTTACTTAAAGGAGATTTACTAATAAGTGACTATTGTCGATATTTATGTGAACTATATCACATATATTTTACCCTAGAACAACAGTTAGAAAAATTTAAAAATGATTATCGATTAGGGGTATTTTCAAATAAATTATTATATCGTAGTAAATCAATATTAGTTGATTTAGATAGTTTTGGTATTAGTTGCTCTAATATTAGTGATTCTTGTAAAGAATATGCCTCTGCCATTAAAAATAGTTCAGATGAAAATAGTATAACTTTATTGAGTCATGCATATGTTAGATATTTTGGGGATTTAAATGGTGGAATGATAATCTCTAAGATCTTGAAGAAAAATTATAAACTCAATCAAACGAATCTAAACTTTTATGATTTTTCTTGTTTGATTTCTCAAGTTAGTGATCCCACTAAAAAAATGAAGCAATCATTAGATGCTCTCAATTTTAAAGAAGAAGAGATAAATATTATTTTAAACACTGCTAAGGAAGCATTTAAATATAATATTAAACTTTTAGAGGAATTATTGTGAGTATAGTAAATAATATTATCTCAAGAGTAGTTAGTGATATCTATAAAGATCTTCTGAATTCTATAGGAAATAACGATCATATTAGTCTTAATAATTTATATGATATTGAATCTCCGCATGAAAAATATGGGCAGATAAAAATGGTTGTCAAAGATGTTTATCATCCTGATTACTGTCAAGGAAGGTTAAGTACTTTCTTTATTGAGAATGATATAGTTGGAATGATGTTTTATATGCTACCAAAACCAAACTCTCAAAAACCAATATTTGGTGTTGATATTATGAGTAGTCTGTATGCGTTATCGATGATATGTATAGATGTAGATACTTTTAAGCCAGATGGTGAGATCATAGACTATCTACAGAAGTTAAAAAGTAAATTTTTAGAAATCTCTGCACAAAGGAAAACACCTACGAACTTTAAGGATATTTTCTCAACTAATCATATAGTGGTTGGAGTTAAGAAAGGTAGTGAAGAACAAGCTAAAAAGCTATTAATTAGGCATAATAATTGGATACATAGTATTCTATTAAGCAAAACCAATGAGAATAACCTTGCATCAAAAAATAATTTTGAACATTTAAATAAATGGCTTGAAGCAATGTGTTTAAATATTAAAGAGAGTAAATATTGGGAGAAAGTATTTGGAGAGCAATTAGCGAATAAGCTACTTAGAGAAATATTATTTCCAAAAATTGGGAATTATTCTGATCGCTAAGTATTTTATCTAATTTCAAACAATGATCAATAATCTTTCTTTTTAAGCAGTAGCTTATCTGTATTTTTATATGATTGTGGAGCAAAATCTCCCATCCACTCTTTAACAGCTTTAAAATTCTCGATAAAAGTTTGCTTATCTCCATCAGAGACTTTCTCAGCATTAGAGTTTACAAACTCTGCGAATTCGGCAATAGTTTGTTGTCTTTGTTTATCAGACATAATAATATCAGCATATAGCCCAGGGCCTTGACTAAAAAGCCTACCAACAATATTAAGCTCCATCTTATATACTGGACTGGCAAGCTTTAGCATTTTTTGGATATCAATATTTTTATGCTTAAGAAACATTCCAAGGCAGTATACACTAAAATGCTCAATACCTTGGATAAACGTCATAGCCTCATCATGCTCATCAGCAGTCATTTTTTCTATACTAAAGCCAATTCTTACTAGATCATCTATAAAGTATTGATATTTATCTTGTTGTTTACCATCACAAACTACAATTACTTGATTCTCAGGCGAGCTAATAGTTGGGCCAAAGATTGGATGAAGGCCTACAACAGGACCATTATAGTTTGCTAACATACTATCTAGAGGCTCTTTTTTGATACTAGTATAGTCAGCTAAGATTGTTCCTTCAGATAGATAAGGTATAGTTTTCTTTATAATCTCATCGGTCATATATATTGGTACAGATAGTATTACAATATCTTGATTTGTAAGTTTTTGCTCAGGATTTTGCCAATCACTTTGACCAAAAATAGTTAGAGTATATTCAGGTAAAAACTTACTAAAGATATTTTGAGTCATTTGACCCATTTCACCATTACCACCGATTATACAAATTCTTTTTTGCATTTTAGGATTCCTTAATTTTAATTTTTTCGCTGCTTACTCTGTAAGCTATAGCGACATACTTTTTTCATGGCAGAAAAAGTATGCAAAACTGCCTAGCACTACGTTAACGTAATTCAAAATAAATAGAAAATAAAAAACTCACATTGTTCAAACAGTTTTATTTTCTTATTATTCATTTTTGAAATTACTAATCGCTAATGTGCATTTATTTTCCTATAAGAAGCAAGTCATCTATAATTTTATTAATTACTAAATCTTGAAACTAAAAGTTACAGGACCATCATTAGTTAGAGATACCTTCATATCAGCACCAAATATTCCTGATTGGACTTTTTCATATTTGCTTTTAAAGATTTTCTGAAACTCTTCAAATTTACCTTTTGCAATATCTGGAGGACAACCATCACTAAAGCTAGGTCTATTGCCATTACGAGTATTCGCAGCTAAAGTAAATTGTGGCACAAGAATTATATCTCCTTGAATATCTCTAAGAGATAAATTCATCTTACCATCATCATCTTCAAATATCCGATATTTAAGAATTTTCTCAGCCATCTTTTCAAGGTTTTGATGAGTATCTTCTTTTTCAACACATACTAGAGCTAATATACCTTTATTTATATCAGCAACTTTTTGCTGTTCTACAACTACATTTGCACAACTGACTCTTTGAATTATACTAAGCATTTTTTTAATATTGTCTTTATAAGCAATCTTAGATTGTATCAAAAATACTACTGAAAATATAAAGTAATGGCTGATATTTTATGCCTTAAAAAATAATTTTATTACAAGTTTAGCTTAATAAATCTTAGACTTGGACAACATTTTTATGAGAGTATAATGGATAGTGGGGCAGGTTTATGGAGTTATATTAGTAATGAGACATTATCCTTCAGTGAAGCTAGTCGCTATAGGAGCATCAGCTGGTGGTTTAGAACCACTAAAAATCTTTTTTGAGAATATTCCAGCAAATACAGGTATCGCGTTTGTGGTAGTTCAACATCTATCACCAGACTTTAAAAGTATGATGCCAGAGATACTTGCTAAGCATACTAGTATGGATATTCATCAAGAGTCAAAAAGAGTCCGAATTAAGCCAAATACAGTGTATTTAATTACACCTGGTCATAATCTTAAAGTAGCCGATGGATATCTCGAAGTAGAATATCTTCGTCGTCAAAATGACCCTAATATGCCAATTGATATATTATTTGAAAGTGTTGCAGATAGTTATAAAGATCAGGCAATTGGCATTATATTATCAGGTACTGGTTCAGATGGCTCTAAGGGTGCTATTAAAATGGCTCAGCAAAAGGGTTTAGTTATATCTCAGGATCCTCGTGAATCAGAGTTTGATGGAATGCCTTTAAATGCTATTGCCACAAACTGTGTTCAATGTGCTTTGAATATTATAGATATACCCAAAGCCGTATTATGCTATATTGAGGATAAATCACAGTTTGATAAGATTTATAAATCAAACACTAGTGATGCAATCGCAGATAGTTATGAAATTATTTATAAATTACTTCAAGATCACTCAAAAATTGATTTCTCTAACTACAAAACAAGTACGATAAGTCGTCGTATTAACCGTAGAATTCAAGCCTTAAATACCCCAAACTTATCTAAGTATATAGAGCTATTACAACAAGGTAATACAGAGCTTAAAACTCTTGAGCGAGATTTATTAATAGGTGTTACAGAGTTTTTTAGAGATGAAGATGCATTTGATATTATCGAAAATCAAGTGATACCAAATGTCATTAAGTCAAAACATAAGTCACAAGATGATATTCGAGTATGGGTGCCTGCTTGCTCTAGCGGTGAGGAAGCTTACTCAATAGCTATTTTATTTTTAGAATATATACGAATATATAAGCTACCTTTAAAGATAAAGATATTTGCTACAGATATTAATCAAAACTTTCTTGATGTGGCGGTTAACGGAATCTATCCTCCTACTAAGATCAAAAAACTAAGTAAAGATCTAATTAAAAGATATTTTATAAAACTTGAAAATGGTGCTTTTCAGACGTCGAAACACTTACAAGATACTATTATTTTTGCACAGCATAACCTAATTACTGATCCACCATTCATAAGAATGGATTTTGTTAGTTGTCGTAACTTTTTGATATATATTAAATCAAAAGTTCAGCAGCAAATTATGGCTTCACTTGGCTTTGCATTAAATATAAAGGGTTATCTATTTTTGGGGTGTAGTGAGACAATAGGATCGCTTGATAGTGAATTTAAAACGATTGATTCTAAATGGAGCATATTTAGAAAAACTCACCCATCACCGCGGATGAGTTTCGCACAGAACAAGACATCTCGTGATTTTAGTACAACACAGGATAATCAAATTGATACCCTACCAAATATCACTAATAAAAATTATGATCTACTTATCAATAGTGCTTGTGAAAATGCAGTATTAGTCGATAGTGACTTTAATCTTTTGCATGTGTTTGATGGTGTTAAAGACTATTTTGAGGTTGATAATATTAAACCAAGTGAACAAATCTTAGATTTAATTCAACCAATGCTAAAAGTGGCCTTAAGGGCTGCGTTAAATCAGGCAAAAAACGCAAGAATTGAAGTTCGCTATCCACATCTGAGTCTTTCTCCAGATAAGAAAGTAGACCTTTAAATTAAACCATTATTAGAGAATAATACGATTAGCTCTTATTTAATCCAGTTTACTGAAGCTATAACAAACTATAAGTTAGAGAGTGTTTCAGGCGATGAAGGTGAAATTATTAAAGGTTTACGTAGTGAGCTAAGTAATACACAAAGCGATCTTGAAAGTAGCTTACAAGAAATTGAAACAACAAATGAAGAGCTACAAACAACAAATGAAGAGCTAGTTACTTCAAATGAAGAGTTGCAAGCCTCAAATGAGGAGCTTCACTCGGTTAATCAGGAGCTTTTGACACTTAATGCAGATTATCAAAAAAAGATTAAAGAATTAAAACAAGCAAATGCCGATATTGATAATATCCTTAATACTTCTAATATAGGCACATTGATTGTTGATAAGAGCCTAAATATACGTCTTTTTACCTCTGCGATTAACCAAATAATCAATATATATCCTCAAGATGTTGATAGAAATATCAGTGATTTCACTCATCAGCTACAAGTTGATAATCTTGTAGAGACCTTTAATAAGGTGATTTTCGAAGATGATGAAGTTGATAGGGAGGTTGAGGATAAAAATGGCAATTGGTATATCTTAAGAGTTTTTCAGTATTTGAATAGGAAAAGTGAAGTTGGAGGTGCAGTACTTACAATTACAAATATAACACCACTAAAAAGGGCCAATATACGCTTTGACAAAGCCATTGACTCTTTACATGTTGGCGTGTTACTAATAAATAAAGATTTAAATGTTGAGTTTTGTAATGAATTTATTTTAAATCTTACAGGTTATCAACGTAGTGATTTAATCAATAAGTGCTTTAAAATATTAATTGAAGAAGATTTTCGCAAAAAGCATGATGAATTGTATAAAGAGTATTTATCAGATCCAAAACCTCGAGAAATGTCTAAAGGCTTAGCAATCAATTTGCTAAATAAAGATGGTTCTGTAACCCCAGTATCCATCTCCTTAATCCCTTTTGAAAAGGGTAATTCAAAAAATATGATTATGTGTAATATTTTAGATCTTACACAAGTGCGTAAAGCTGAAAGAATACTTGCTCGAGACAACCAAGATCTTGAAGATGAAGTATTACGTAGGTCTGAATTACTTGCAACATCTGAAAAAAAATACTCTGAGTTATACCATACTGCTCCAGATATGTATGCTTCAGTTGACCCTAAAACAGGCAACATCATACAGTGTAATGATACTACAGTTAAGACACTAGGATATACAGATCATAATGAAATAGTTGGTAAAAATATATCTGATTTGTATCATTACAATAGTATTGAAGCGGCTAAAAAAGCTTTTGAAACTTTTAGAATAACAGGACAGGTTGAAAATACTGAGCTAAGTCTTAAAACTAAGCAGGGTAGACCCCTTCCTGTGATATTGAAAGTAAATGCTATCTATGACGAAGATGGCAATATTATCAAGAGTATGTCAAGTTGGCGTGATATTAGTGAGTTAAAGTCCTTAAAAGAAAAACAAGAACAATATCAATATAGTGAGCAAATTTTTAGAGAAAATGAGGAGCTCTATAATACTGTCCTAGGATCTGTAACAGATGGCTGGTGGGACTGGCAACTTGAGACTGATAATATCTATATGTCGCCGAGTTTCAAAAAACTTTTTGGCTATAAGGATGATGAACTTACAAATAATCTCAGCACTTGGGAGAAACTTATCTATCCAGAAGATTTTAGGAGTTTGCAGCTAAGTGTCAGACAACATATCAAATCAAAGACAGCAGAGCCTTTTGCAGTTGAGCTAAGGTTTCGCCATAAAGATAACTCAATAGTTTGGGTACTATGTAGAGGTATCGCTCTTAAAGATGATGATGGGGTTTATCGACGTGTAGTTGGTTCGAATATGGATATTACACAGCCTAAGACATTATCCTTAGAGCTAAATGAAACGAAGTCTTTCTTAGAACTTATATTAGATGCTAATAAAGATCTAATATTTGTAAAGGATGAAGAGTTTAGAATCATTCAAGCTAATAAGTCATTTTTATCCATATATCCACCTAAAGATCGTGACAAAATTATAGGAACAACAACTGTTGAGAAATTCGATAAGAAAGAAGCAGACTATTTTCTTAAGAATGATCGCATTGCCTTTGAAAAAGGTGTTTCTGATGTGTTTGAAACAGTACAGACACCTTCTGGTAAGACAGTAACATTGCATACTATCAAGATTAGGTTCTATGACAAGCATAAAAGAGCCTTTATATTAGGTATATCTCGTGATGTGACCGAAAGAGAAGAGCTATATACAAAGATTGAAGAAACAAATAATAAATTATGATCTATCCTGTCAATTTGGGACACTTTTGATGTCAGAAAAAGGAGAGAGAAATGGCTTACAAAAGATACCCAGAAGAATTTATGGATCAAGCAGTGCAGTTATGCTTAGCAGAAGATGCAAATCGTAAAGAAATAGCGGATAATCTAGGAATAAATTATAAAACACTCTGTACATGGATAACCAGATACATGTCAAAATCTACTACACAAGATAAAAAGATTGATTATAAAACTCAATATCAAAACCTAATATCAGAGAATGCAGAGCTAAA
>NZ_JBGCTX010000011.1:0-43740 GCF_041102755.1 Francisella sp. 19X1-34 | reverse complement strand
ACATTCTGTAAATCCCTTATTGTTATATTTAAAATATATAACCTAATTAAAATTTACACAATTATCTGTAAAGACCCGGATTCTTTCTACATTTTCGCAAGTATCTAACTTTCTTATCAAACGAATTAATAGATAAAGTTCTCGCCTATTTCTAACAACAACAATAGAGGCTAATTTTGCATGCTTATTATCCACAGACATCATTTCAAAGGTTCTAATATCGACACCTTCTCTAGCTAATGTTGCTGTAATTTTTGCAATTGACCCTGGTATGTTTTTCAAAGTAATTGCTATACGAGTTTTAAAGCTTGGATCATCATCACTATTTACAAACCAATCCGCTTCTATCTTTTTAATATCTTCTTGCTTAAGTTTTGCATATAGCTCATTACAACTTTTTCTATGCACTTCAATATTACCATCATCATTAACAACTCCTAAAATTTCATCATTTGGTAGCGGTAAACAACAATCTGCTATACGAGGGTCATCTCCATATCGAATTTGAATTTTTGACACAAAAGATTTGTTATATGAGTTACGCATATCATCAAAATACTTAGAGACAAACTCTATAAAGTTACTTGGGTCTATTAACCCTAAACCTGTATCCAAATAAAAACGATTTACAGTATCAATACCTTCATAATTAAATAATGCACCATCTATAATCTCATTCGGTACTTCCTTTAATTCCACTTCTAGAGACTTAAGTCGACTCTCAACCAGTTCTTTACCTTTTATATAATCTGTATTTTTATACTGCTGTTTTAAAAATTCTTTAATTGCAGATTTTGCCCTACCTGTTTCAACAAAATTCAGCCAACTAGGATTAGGATCAGCTACTGCTGAAGTAATTATCTCAACATGATCACCTTGTTTAAGCCTATAGTTAAGAGGAACTGCTTTTCTATTTACTTTAGCAGAAATACACTTATTTCCTATATCTGTATGTATAAAGTAAGCAAAATCAACACATGTTGAGTTTATAGGAAGTTCAACAATTTCCCCTTGAGGAGTAAATACAAAAACATCATTATTAAAGACATCTGCTTTAACATTTTCTAAAAACTCAACTGAGCTAGCAGTATAAACATTAATATCAGATATTTTTTTGAGCCACCTTTGTAAAGCTTTATCCGTTTTCTCTCCTATCTTATAACTCCAATGAGCCGCAATACCATACTCGGCTTGACGATCCATTTGTTCAGTTTTAATTTGTATCTCTAAGGGGATATTATATGGTCCTGAAACAACAGTATGTATCGATCTATAACCATTTGCTTTTGGTGTGGCTATATAATCTTTAAACCTTTGAGGAATTGGCTTATACAATTCATGAACCTTGCCTAATGCAACATAACAATCAATCCTACTAGGAACTATAACTTTATATGCGTACATATCCATAATCTCATCAAAAGAAATACCTTTTTTACGCATTTTATTATAAATACTATATAAAGTTTTTTTTCTAGATTTTATATCATCAGAGGTAACTAAGTCGCCCAACTTTTCAATTAAAGCTTCTTTTACCTGATAAAAAACCTTCTCTTTATTTTTTTCTACTTTTTTAACTTTTTCTTCTAATATATGATATCGATAAGGATGCATTCCTTCAAATGCAAGTGTCTCTAGTTGCTCTTTTAAAGTATTAATACCTAATCTATGAGCTAGAGGTGCAAACACATCTAATGTTTCTTTAGATACTCTTCTTTTCTTCTCAGGTTTCAAAGGCGCTAAAGTTCGCATATTATGCAATCTATCAGCTAGTTTTATAAAAATAACTCGAACATCTTTTGTTACTGATAAAAGTAATTTACGAAAATTCTCTGCTTGCTGTTCTACTTTATTTTTATGACGAATCTGAGTAAGTTTAGTTACACCTTCTACAAGCTGAGCAACTTTCTCACCAAAGCGCTCAGATATATCCTCTGCTGTGTATTCTGTATCTTCAACAACATCATGTAATAGTGCAGCAATAACCGTATCAACATCCATCTTAAGCTCAGCTAATATACATGCTACAGCTACTGGATGAGTAAAATATGGCTCACCTGAGCTTCGTACTTGCGTTTCATGAGCATCCGCACCAAATATAAAGGCTTTTGAGATCTTTTGCCTTTCTTCATCTGGTAGATAATTTGAAATAAGCTTATTAAGATTATAGTAACAAAACATATTAACTAAAAAATTGATATATATTAGCTAAATGATAAATTGAATTAAAAATCAAAGCAATTTATAACTACTTTGTTTTAAAAGAAATTAGATATTTTCTTGAAATAAATGCCATAAAAATTATTAAAGCAATATCAATAATTAACAATATAGCAGCTAAAGCTGTATTATATTTTTTCTGAGAGAAAACTGCACCTTGTCCAGGAGGTACAACTGTAGTAGGATTATATGCTAAGCCGTAGTCTTTAATTATTGAACTATTTATATCTCTAACATTTACAACTGGCACACTATCCTTTAAATAATTAACTGCAACAGAATTCACATATTTATACTCAGGAGGTAAGCTTTTTGTAACCCCAGCAGGAAAACTATGTAATTTAATCATCTTTTTATCAGAGCTATCAGTCTTTGATACTTTACTATCTTTTTTATCTTTTTCATCAGCTACTTTAGGCTTAATTTGTTTAAGACCTATTGATGCCATATTACCACCTACATTTATATAGGCTTTAATTTTATTATTACCCGCTGCTTTCTTATAAATCTCCATGCGTTTTTTAACGGAAGTATTAGTAGCATCTTTATAAGGTATATTAATCACCTCATAACCGTTTCTCTTAATTGCATCATTAAGTTTTAAAATAGCTCTAGGAGTCATACCATAACCATTATCATGCGACCCACCTAAAGTTACACCTAATATCTTATAATCAAAAAGCCCCTTCTCAACTAAATTATGATAAATATCTGGCCAAGTAAAATCTGGTCTATTTGCGCCAAACTGAGATGCTCCGGCTGAGAAGATAATCAAAGGTTTTAACTTTAATGTCTTTATAGCAGACAGCATTGCTATATCTAAAGCTGGATAAGAGCCAGTCTCTTGTAAAGCAACAGTATCACCTTCTTTTAAGTTAAGTTTACTTAACCAGTCAACAAAAAGTGCTGCCATATTAGGGTTCACTGAAGATCTTTTAGCATATAAGTCGCCAGAATCTGTAGTAATTTCTGTCATTGATAAACCTATTAGTCCAGTACAAGAAATATCTCCCATTCTTGGACACAAATAACCTTTTGACATAAAGTCTCTTTCTGTTAATTCAAATGCATCATCTGCCATTTTTGCTGCTTGTAGCTTCTGCGTATATCCTTTTGTTTCAACTACTAAATTACCTTCAACTATATATAATGAAATAATCATAAATACTGTTAAAAATAGAATTATATAACGCGATAAAAATTTACGGTGCCAATACATCGTTTTCATACTATATCCCTACTATTTGAGGTCCAATTAAAACTATTAATAATAAACGTATAACAATAGAAGCTATCAATAAAGAACCTATTGTTTCAATAAGTCCTTGTCTATCTATAGATAAAGTTATAAGTCCTGGAATAATATATCCTATTACCTGAAGGTTATTAGAGTAAAAACTAGTAGTTAGATATTGTGAAAACAAAACGTTACATATAGTCCCCAAGATGAAAGATAATAGCACTGTAATAGCAATTCTTCTTCTACCATATATAATCATAAACTTCGACATCAATCTAACTATACCGAATATTATTATTGATATTAAAATAGTAACTATTACCCTATCAGGAGCTCCCATTTCTAAAGCAAAATATCCCGGTACTACCATACCGCCTGTAGATAAACCTAAAAGTGATACAAAAACCAGCCCAACTATTAGACCAATTCCTATCGAGAGCGTTAATGGATCCATATTTTCTCCTATGTATATTCTAAAAATTATAAATCATGCTTACTTTTATGACTTTGATCACAATAATCTACTAAATCCATACCTATATCTTTAATATTACCTACTCCTACAAGCATATACGATTTAGCATTCTGTGTAGAGTAAACCTTTTCAAGAATCTCTAAAGGTTTCATGCCCTCACACACAATTACTACAGTAGTTTCTGTACCCAAAGATTTAGCATATTTTTTATAAAAAGATACAAAAACATCAGTCCCTGTACCTATAAGAGTAACTAAGTCAGGTTTCTCCCAACCTAATATAGCCTCGGCTATTTGTTTAGATCTATCTTCTCTATCTGCTCTACAATTTACAACAAGAACTTTCTTTTCACAATCTCTATACTTTTCATATAGCTTATCCCAAAGCATTTTTGTAGATACAGGATCATTTGCGGCAAACGCATTAGCAAAATTCATTTGTGAATCTTTAATATCAAAATTATATTCGGTCATTGCTCCAGGATCTGGAGTTGCTTCCCACATACCCTTAAGAGCAGTTTCTCGAGGAATACCAAGATCATCTGTAATCTTTAAAGCTAAGGCAACATTTATCTTAAATTCTGAATATACAAACTTATTAATTTCATCATCTGATATCTTTTCAGCATCATCTGCTGTTGCTGCTATTAACTGAGTATTTCTATCTTTACAAGCATAATCAAAGAAATCCAAATGAATATCTTCAGCTGTAAAATATTTAGAGTTAACAGGAACTGTTCCTGCTAATGCTTTAGCAACATCTCTTTCTGTTGGGCCCATAACATCTAAATGATCAGGACGCGCATTTGTTAATACACCGTGTGTTGCCTTTATCAACTTAAGTTCACATAAGGATTGTAATAAAGGTTGTAATGCCATACATTCAATAATAATAGCATCAGCTTTTGCCCTTCTTGCCTTAAACATAATTTTGACTTGCTCTGCAATATTACTAAAGCCTATTCTAAAAACAGGAGTCTCTGAACCATCAACATCGATATACCTGGCCAATGTCCCCGTAGTTTTTGCCACAGTCGTATATCCACCAGCTCTAACCCCAGCAGCAATAAGCCTAGCAACGCTAGATTTACCCCTAGTTCCATTAACATGAATCCTAACTGGAATGCTTTTAATACTAATATTATGAACTATATTCTCGATTATTAGATATAAACATAAAATTACAAAAACGCCTATAATCAACCAGAAATCCAAATTAGTCACCTATTTAGCTAAGACATCTACCATGAAGTATAGCATTTAATTTTTTTTATACAAAGCCTCCAAATTAACTCCGCACTTTAATATAGTAACTCTTATTTAGTTTCTGGCATACAATGTACTATAGGAATCATAACGACTGATGCTACGATTAAAAGCCATGCTGGCGCTTGTAAACTTCCAGTTGAAACTACTAGAGATGTTGCAATAAAAGGTATCGTACCACCAAAAAATGAATTGCCAATATTATAGCTTAGCGCATTACCACTATAACGATATTTTGTTTTAAATAATTCAGGTGCAAAAGCTCCATAAGATCCCCAAACAGCCATTAAAGGAACACTTAAAATTATCATTGAAATAACTGGACCATACAATCCTTGCTCCATTATTATAAAACTAGGGTATGATAGAAAAAGATAAGTAAGTATAGAAAATTTTATTAAAGGTTTTCTGCCGATACAATCACTTATAAATCCCCATAATGGTGCTGAAAATGAGAATAGTAGACTAAAGATAGTAACCGTAGCTAAAGAGTCAAATTCAGAATAATGTAACTCTGTAAAATGTGATTGTAAATATGAAAGAACTAAATAATAAATAATATTTGCATACGCTGACAATGAGATAGCTAAAAACAATGGTTTTGCTTGCTTTTTAAACATCTCTCTAACAGGTTTACTACATATCTCACCTTTTTTTTCCAGCTCTTCAAAAGAATAACTTTCTGGAATCGATAGCCTCATAAACAATGAAATTAGCGCTAAAATAAGTCCTATAGCATAACCGACTCTCCATCCCCATAGATTTAAACTTTCTTGACTAAATATTCCAAATATTAACATAGCAACCAAAGATGCCAAGAATACTCCTGAACCTGATGACATAGTAGCAAAGCTTGCTACAAAAGCTCTTCGATTAGGTTTAGCAGACTCAATCATAAAAACCATAACCCCCCCATAAGATCCTCCAATCGAAAAACCTTGTAGAAGTCTCATAAGGACCAATATAATAGGTGCTAAAACTCCTATGCTACTATATGTTGGTAAACAAGTAATAATAAACATTGGCACTATCATCATAACGATTGATGCAATCAAAGCTTTTTTCCTTCCAAGCCTATCACCAAAACTTCCCATTACAACACTTCCAACAGGTCCCATAAAAAAGCCAGCAGCAAAAACCCCAAAAGTCATCAATATTGCGGCATACTTATTAATAGCAGGGAAAAATATATGTGCAATAACAGGTGTCAAATACGCAAAGAGCATAAAATCATACCACTCTACTATAGTACTAGCTGAAGCAAATATAATATGTTTTTTTGAAAGTTTATTCATCAAATAAAAAATAAGGAATTATATCAAAACTGTACTTTATACTTTAGCACGAATCTTTGCAAGATAAATTTATATTATAGTAAAATAAAGTGTGGTGCGGACGGGGAGACTCGAACTCCCACGGTTGCCCGCTGGAACCTAAATCCAGTGCGTCTACCAATTTCGCCACGTCCGCAATATCTGGGGTGATTGATGGGACTTGAACCCACGACAACCGGAATCACAATCCGGGGCTCTACCAACTGAGCTACAACCACCATTACAAATTCTAATTTATAATGGCACGTCCGGCAGGATTCGAACCTGCTACCCTCGGCTTAGAAGGCCGATGCTCTATCCAGATGAGCTACGGACGCACAAAAAATGGTCGGAGCAGAGGGATTTGAACCCCCGACCCTCTGGTCCCAAACCAGATGCGCTACCAAGCTGCGCTATGCTCCGACAATTTTATATTTTAATGGTGGCCTGAGGCGGAATCGAACCACCGACACGAGGATTTTCAATCCTCTGCTCTACCGACTGAGCTATCAGGCCAATGACGTATATTATTACTTACTCTTGCTGTTAAGTCAACATATTTTTACAAGATTTTTTCATCATAAAAAGTTTTTATCTTTTCACCATCTGCATAGGCATACAAGGCCTGTGCAATGGATGTAGAACCAGAGCAAATATTACCTTTTTTATCAATGGCTATAAGGCCAACATAATCACCTAATTCATCACTTTCGACTATTGATTTATCTATAGCATCAGATAAAGTCATACCATCTTTTACCCTTATTGCAATCTTAGCACCCACTGCTTGATTTAAGATATGCTCTCCGATACCAGTACATGATATACCCATACTATCATTTGCAAAGTTACCAGCGACTGTTGGACTATCTCCTACACGACCAGGATATTCAAACCCTGCACCACCTGTTGAAGTTACAGCACATATCTTTCCTTTAGAGTCTAAAACTACAACACCAATCGTTCCAGTATAACCTCTCTTAAGCTCAAGATACTCTTGATATCTTTTTTCTGTCATAGGGTCGTATTTAGGAAGTTGCATAACATCATGAGCAAATACAGTAGCTTGCTCAGCTGCTAATACACTATGATGCTGTTGCATTAACCTATTTGCAACTTCAATCGGATTTTTAATATTCTGAATATTAATTACTCCAGCAAACTTCTTATTTTGACTATCAATTATAGAAGCAGACATCCTTATTTGTCCATCTTGCTGCACTCTAGAGCCGGTACCTGCATTAAAAATCTCATCATCTTCTAAAAGCTTAGCTGCAAATACTGCTACTTGGTTAGCATCATCAACTTGCTTAAGAAACTCATAAGATTTTTCAATGATAGGTAATAAGTGTTGATGATAATCAACAAAAGAGGTATTTTTATCTTCCCTAGCGCCACAACCACCATGAATTATAATTTTTTGCATATTTCATCCTATTTGATTGGTAATTAATTATATTAATAAAATATAGTCTGATTGACTTATAGGAATTATAAAAGAATTTTTACGATTAGTATTCAACTAAGCAGGTATTTAAATCAAATTTTTGCCCCTCTAACAGCATATGCATACGAATATCTACCAAACTAATTGGTGCATTATTACGCGCATTGTGTAACGATGAATGCTTCAAATGTGAGAAGTCAATAATTGTAACCATGCCTGAGCCTACAACTTCAATAACATTATCTGAGTTTAGTAATGCTGCTGTATCCTCATCAATACCAACTCCTACCATATATGGGTTATATGACAATGCAGCAAGAAGTCTACCTAATCTGTCTCTTTGCGAAAAATGTTGGTCAACTAAAAGCTTATTTGTCAAACCAAGACCTGGAGCTAAATTAACCATATTACATCTAGGCATCAGCCCTGCTTGACCACCTGCAATCATAAAACCAGAAATAAATGCAGCGCCTGCAGATGTGCCTGCAACATTAACGCCCTTAGCATTTAATCTACGGATAAGTTGAGCTATTGGTGTACCACCTAATGTTGTAGAAAGTAGTAATTGGTTACCTCCGGTCATAAATATACCTGTACACTGAGAAAGTAAGTCTTGATATTCTTTATTTGTAGTTGCCTCAAGACGAGTTTCAATTTTTAGGTTATATACATCTTTGACACCCATTTTTGTAAAAATATCAACATATATATCACCCGTATCTGGCAATTTAGATGCAGTAGGTATAACAGCTATTTTAGCATTCTCACCACCTGATAACTCTATAAACTTCTCTAACACTGTAGGACTAGCAAATTTATCTTCCCCGCCACCAATAGGCATAATAAATCCTCTATGATCCTTTTTAACTGGTTTAGAAGGCATTTTTAAAATCTCCTTATAATATATAAAAAACTATGTTGTAAAATAACATTTTGCTAGAATAATACTAATTAATGAATAATTTTTCTATAAAAAAGGTTTATTTTTTCAAATCTTTAAGGTATTTAATATATTTACGCATTTATTATTTGATGATATGCTATCTAGCAAATAATTTATTTAGTCACAAAATCTAAAATGAAAACTCTTAAAGCCCTAGCTATTGGTGGTGCAACACTAGATACCATTATTGAGTATGAAGAAATGTTTACAATGAACATGCAAAAAAAAGATACAACCCAATCTTTTATGCTATTAGAAGAAGGAGCAAAAATAGAGGTAAAAGAACATAACTCTTTTTCTGGTGGTGGTGCTACTAATGCTGCTGTTTCTTTCAAAAAGCAAGGAATTGATGTTAGTTTTTTTGGCAAAATAGGTAAAGATATTACTGGTGAAAAAATAGCTCAAGAACTAAAAGACTTTGGTATTGATATATCAAATATAAGATACTCTAACAATTATGGCACAGCTACATCTTACGTAATTCCAACATTAAGTGGCGATAGAACCATATTTGCATATCGAGGGGCTAATAAAGACATATTAAAAGATGACCTACCATCCCAAGCTATTATAGATAGTGACTTTATATATATAACATCTTTAAGTAAATCTTCAGCAGCTAGACTACCTGAGATAGTTAAACTTGCATCAGAGAATAATACCAAAGTAGCTATTAACCCTGGCTCAAGTCAACTAAGTGTTGGTGAAAGCTTTATAAAAGACTCAATGTTCGGTATCGACATACTAGTATTAAATTACCAAGAAGCTCAAAAGCTTATGCTTTCGTTACTTTCTACTGATGATCAAGATATTGCAGAATCAAAAGATAGGCTAGAAACAACTCATGCCCAAGATAGTAGAGACTTTTTAAATGCTACTTTTAGATTAAAGGACTTTTTCAAAATATGTTTAGATCTTGGCGTTAGGCTAATCATGGTGACAGATGGGGCAAATGGCGTCTATGCTGCTACTAAAGACAAAATATACCATAGTGAATCATTACGCATTAAAAATGTTCTAAATACACTAGGAGCAGGTGATGCATTTAGCTCAACATTTTGTGCAAACATTTATAAAGGAAATAGCATTGAAGACTCTATGAAATTTGCTCTAATTAATGCTAGTCATGTAATTCAGTATTCTGATGCAAAATCTGGATTACAAACTTCTGAAAACTTAGAAAAAATAAAATCCAAAATGAATTGCGGTTTAAATAAAAAAATTACTGTTACTTCCTGGTAGCAATATATCTATCTTCAAAAAAAGATTCTACATCTTGGACATAATAATCTATCTCTTGATTGTCATAGAAATTAGCTTCAGACTTCTGATCATCTGCATGAACTAATACGGTTTCCATCCCTAAATGCTTCGCTGGAACTAAATTATGTGATGAGTCCTCAAAGAAAATAGCATTAGTAAAATCAATATTGAACTTATCTCCACCAATTTTAAAATATTTTGTTTTTGGCTTAGAAACTAGACCTGTATCTTCAATAGTTAATATCCCATCAAAACTATCATCTAAGCCTAATTGTTTTAAGACTCTATCTGTATGAAAGTTAGAAGCATTAGTAAAAATATATGTTTTATAATTCTTTCTCAAATCATTTATATAATTGTTTAATTGTTCATTTGGCTTAAACTGGTCAATTTCAATATTATCTATAAAATCTAAAAACTCTTTTGGCTCAACATTATGATAACGCATCATACCAAGCATAGTAGAACCAAATTCATAGTATAGCTCATCACGGATTGCATTAGCTTTTTCAGTATCTAAAATATTTAATTTAAGTTTAATATAATCACTCATTCTCTTCATTTGCTGATCAAACAAACCATTATTATAAGGATAAAGTGTATTATCTAAGTCGAATATGTAGGTTTTCATTTATTTATAGTTTTTCTCCGCAAATAATTAATAACTGATTTTCTTAGTATAACAACTTCCTCAATTGATACTACCTGAATCAAGAATAAATATAGCAATCCAGAAACACTAATGTAAATCATAGTCGTTATCTCATTAGAGAAATAGTGCAACATTTGCTCTCTCAAAATATAAGCAAAATAAACGATTATTAAACATACTAAAACTATTTTAAAAATTTTTAAAAATAATTTTTTCAATTCTATTTTAGCAATTTTATATTTAAAAATTATTGCTGAAGTACAAGACCCTAATATTGATGAGATAACAGTCCCACAAATAAGTCCAACTAAACCGAAAAAATATGAAAGTACTATACTAAAGATAATATTTGAAATAACTATTACTAAAGATAGAATAATAAGTAACTTACTTATATGAAAAGCAAAAAGCATTCTAGTACATAACATACTATAGGCCATAAAAGGAAAACTTATTGATATAATTGATAATACGGTAGATGTATTATCTAAAGCAATACTTCCAAAGGCACCTCTTAGATATACAAAAGAAATAATATCTTTAGCAAAAAAAATAAATAAAAATGAAATAGGAATCACAATACATTCAAGTGCTATTAGAATCTTATTATAAACTAACACAGCCTCACTCTTATCATTTTGGGCTAACTTTGATAACTTAGGAAAAGCAATATTAGTCAAGATTAAATCGATAATTCCAAATACTAAAACTCCTTGTAAACTCGCTGAATAGTTTATCGCAGAAATGACTCCTTCTCCAAGCCTACTGCCTATATTCTGATCCACGACTTGATTAATTAAAACAATAGAATTATTTAAAACTACTGGGAATGCAAATATAAATGCATAACGAACATTCTCATCATAAGATAGTTTTATTTTAAAAAATAAACCTTGACGATAGCTTAGTACTAATAATATAAGTAAAAATAAAAAATAACTAAAAACCTGTCCAACTGCTAACAAGTAATATGAAAACAAACCTGCTAATATAACAAAAAGTATAAATATATGACCTGTATATTGCGCTAAAGCTTTTTGAATATACCTTTCTTTTATATTTAGAAAACTTGATAATTCATTTGAAATCACAATAAGTGGAGCAGATAGTGAGAGTATTATTAAGAATTTTTTAGCAATTTCTATAGTTTTTTGATCAAACCCAGATGCTAACAACACTATAAAATAATCTGCAAATATAAATATTAAAAAAACCATAAATAAAGAAAGCAACAATTGTATCGAAATCAACTTATTTGTAAAATCATTTGCTTTTACTATTCCAGACTCTTTCTGAATCTTATTATATGTAGGAATAAAACTAGTAGAAACTGCTGAGAAATATATCAAAGCTATTCCTAATGCTGATGATGCAATAAAATATGCATCTGTGATATTCGTAGCTCCAAAAAAATACGAAATTAATAACTGTCGAATAAATCCTAATGGCTTAGATAATAAAGATAATAAAACAAGAATAAATGCTGTTTTTTTCATCTTACTTGATCAAACCAGAATTTAAAGCTATATCTTAACCACACTAAAAACGGCATATATCTAAAGATTAAATATTTTAATTTAATTTTGATACTGTTATCTTTAGGCAAGCGTAAAAATATTGCATCATAGTAACATAACATTTTCTTAAACTGTCTCCTCGAAAAAGAAAATAATCCCAAAACCAGATATGTCCCAACAACATTAAAAGAGTACTTATAAAAAATATCCATTTTAATGCTCTTTTTTATATAATATTTTTCTAATGAACCAAATATGTATAAAACATCTTCAGATTGCTTATCATTAATTCTTTTTCGACTATTATATAAAATACTTCCCTTCCTCACATAGTGATAATAGTTCACCTCATTTGTAAAAACTGCTTTATGAGCATTTAAAAGAACTTTACTATTAAACTCTATATCCTCTAAAAAAAGATTTTCTTTAAATCTATGTTCAACAATTAATTCTCGCTTATATAACTTATCACAGACACTTGATGATATTTCTTGTAAAAAAAACTGTTCTAAAACTTGATACCCCATAAACTCTTTTCTTATTCTATGGTTATTTTCTTTTACTTTATCACTACTTGTTCTATCAATGCTTGAAATAGTAACGTCTGCTTCGCTAGCAATTATTTCAGTATATAGTTTTTCAATAAAGTTACTATCAATAAAATCATCTCCATCTATAAAAGAAATATATTTACCTGTACAAATATCCAAAGCTGCATTTCTTGAACTCGATAAGCCACCATTTTTTTTGTTAATTACTTTTATACGACTATCTTCTTTTTCATACTGTTGACATATTACAAGACTATTGTCTGTAGAACCATCGTTTACCAGGATTATTTCTAAATTTTCATAAGTTTGAGTTATAACAGAATTAATGCATCTTCTTAAATACTTTTCCACATTATAAATAGGAATTATGATAGTTATAATATCTTGCATAACCTATAGTCTCCAAAAAAAACTCTATAAAAATCCAGGTATATTTTTATTTAACGTTTATACTAAACCTTTAGTATAAACGATATTTTTTCTTTAACTAAATTTTATTTATCTTAAATATTTTTAGAAAATCATATAGTTTAAGCTTTCTTAATGATGCAACAATTATTAATTTAAACATATCTCTCTTATGTTTTCTTATAGCTAATATAATATTTTTTTTATACTCCTTACTCCATTCTTTAATTAAAAACTTTAAACATTTATTAATATTTAACTTTAGCTTTAACTGTTTATAAAAGTCCTTATTTGATTCTGTCCATGAAACATTATGTCCTACTCTATAAACACTCATACAACGATTAATGTATAATGCACCTTTATTCTTCGAGCAAAAAACTTGAATAAAATAATCGGCAACTGGAGCCTTCGTATAAAACCATTTTGGAAAGTTGTCTATGCATTCCCTTAAAAAAATTATTGAAGCAGTTGGCATAAAACTTCCATCTCCAAGCATAACATCTTCCAAAGAAAATATTTTTGTTTTTTTATTATCACATATATATTTTTTACCTTTCTTAGATTCCTCAAGGGCCTTATGAAATGAAATTTGTACTTGGCCATATCTGTTCATAAGTTCTACTTGTATACTTAACTTTCTTGGGTCAATCCAATAATCATCTCCTTCACATATTGCAATATACTTACCTACTGATCTTTTAAAGTTAAAAACTGGATTTATCCTGATTCCTTTAGAATACTGATTGGTATTTTGATAAATAGGTTTTATTATATTAGGATATTTTTCTTCATATTTTTTAATAATACTCACTGTATTATCAGTTGAAGCATCGTCGTGAATTAAGATTTCAAAAGCAAAGTCTGTTTCTTGCATTAGAAAACTTTTCAATGCTAAATCTATATAATTTTCATGATTATAAGTAATACAGCATATACTTACTAATGGATTCTCTATATCTTTCCATTTCGAAATTATTTCTTCTTCTAGCATTTTCATAAAAAAATTAAATCCCCCTAATTATAAAAATAGGTCTATTTAAAAACTCTCCTAAGCTATCATTTCTCCTAATATTTTTTTTATTCAAATTCTTATAGATAATCTGATTATCTATTTTCTCAGCAATACCAATCTCTATCTTATAATTATGATTTAATCCTTTCGTTATAAATTCTATCAATTCTTCTTTTGTACCCTCTTTGAATAAAGGTAGTTTAGGATCTCCTTTCCAGTTAAAACCCAACTGAAAAATTAATATTTTGCTAGATTCTAAAGCCCTATATAATAGAGAAATCATCTCTTTCTTAGCTCTCTCAATAGAAAGCTTATCATCACCAAAATCATCTCCAATATGGTGTAAAACATTAAGCAATAAGGTGGCATCATATTTTTCAGAGTTTACAAAATCATAATATTTTTTATGAATTGTTATTTTTTCTTGGACCGCTAAAAGATCTGCGGCTGACTCAACAAAATTAGCATGTTTTTCATTCCCTTCATAATATGTCACACTTTTAGCACCAAAACTTAACGCTTCAAAACTAAAATATCCGGTATTACCTCCTATATCTAAAAGTTTCCTATTTTTTAAATCGACTTTCTCTAAAATAAAGTTTAATCTTTCCTTTTCATATCTTGAATTTATACTAATATCACTAATATTTAATATTTTACTTAAATCATTTGAGAGTAACTGATACTGAGAATGCTTACTTTGAGACTCATACATTTTCTTTAATTCTTTTAGCTTATCCATTTCATCCCCCATAAAGCTTGTTAGTATCTTCTCTATTAAAAATCTCTATACTCTTTAAAGTATCTTTTTCCTCTAAAAAAAGCTTATCCGAGTAGTTATAAAAAGATATTTTTTTTCTTAAACTTATATTATTGCTAATACCATCATCCCAAAAGTATTTTGTATTTTTAAAATCACTAGCATCAACCTTATTAAAGCATAAATAACCATAGTCATATAATAAAAGCTCAAAAAAATTATAATTAGCGTCAACGAATAATTGAGACGGTCCCCAAAACCTAGGATTTGCTTCAATCATATAACAACTATCATTAACCACTTTTAATTCTACCATTACTAACCCACGAAACTTCTCATCTATAAATAGACTCTCAAACTTACTTGAAATCTCTTTATCATGAAAATCTGAAGTTTTTGCATAAATCATAGATTTTCCATGTTCCTGTTGGATATAGTTTTCTTGAGATAGTTTAAATACATTCCCTTGCTTATCATAATAGTAAAGTAAATATATACATCTTCCATTAACATATTCCTGATAATAGAAATCCTCCAAATTATTTTTTTCTATAAACTGCTGATACTCCTCTTTTGTATCAATTATATAGGGAGAATGTATAACCCCTCCTGAAGATAAATACTTTTTAGGTTTTGCAACTAATGGTAAATATTTTTCACTTGGTTGAAGATATTCAGAGGGAGTCTTTATACCATATTTTTGACAGAGCTTGCTAAAAGCAAGTTTATCTGAAAGCCTTTCATATTCTCTTTTTTTGACAAGCGGCATAATGTAATTTTCACCATGAAACAAAGCACTATTATTAAGGTAAAATCTATTTAATGCCTCAGTAGAAGGAGCTATCAAACATTCTACTACTTTTTTATTTTCTTTAATAATATTCAAACCATTAAGAATATCATCTAAATTAAGCTCTTTTGTTTTTCTGACATACTCCACTTTTGTATAATATTTAGTCTTAAATATATCATCATTCTCTGATTTCGCTATAATAGCATAATCTAAACTGTTCTTTTCAAGAGTCCTAATAAATGCTATAACTGCTCTAAAATTAAATCCTGAAAATATAACTATGACTTTCTTCATAATGATTTTTTTATAATATCAATTATTCTATCCTGGGTATAGCAATCTAGTTCTGAATAAAGAGGTAAGCACATTATTCTTCTTGATATATCTCTAGATATAGGCATATGCTGTTTTGGTTCAATATAATTAAGAGTATCTAATGATGGGTAAAAATATCTTCTGGGAAAAATATCTTGTTCATTCAAAGCTTTTTGAACCTTTTTCACCTCTTCTTCTGATTTCATCAGTATCGGAAAATAACTATAGTTTATTGTTGCATTAGGATTAGGTTCTTGAAATTCTACTAATCCCTCTAGCTCGACTCTATACTTTTGAGTTACAGCTTTTCTAGAACTATGTATTATTTCTATATCATCTAATACACAAAGCCCCATTGCAGCTTCAAACTCATTCATCTTAGCATTAGTACCTAAATGTGGAATAGACTCGGCATTTTCAAAACCGAAGTTTATTAAGTATCTAGCTTTCTGTACCAAAGCATCATCATTTATTATTAGCGCCCCACCTTCGATACAATGAAATATCTTAGTAGCATGAAAGCTTAATGCACTAATATCTCCATAACTAAGGATACTTTTCTCTTTAAATTTAACACCAAAAGCATGAGCTGCGTCATATACGACCTTTAGGTCATTTTGATCTGCTATTTTTTTTATAGCCTCAACATCACAAGGAGTTCCAAATACATGAGTTGCCACAATAGCACTTGTATTTTGAGTAATAGCTCCTGAGATTTCACCAGTATCAATGTTAAATGTATTTGGATTTATATCTGCAAATATTGGAAGAATATTATTTGTTATAAGTGAACTAGTAGTAGCAACAAATGAAAATGGTGTAGTAATTGCAAACCCTTTTAAACCTAAAGTTCTATATGCTATTTCAAGCGCTACAGTTCCATTAGCTACTAAAACTACATTTTTGACTCCTAAATAGGTAGCCAAACGTTGCTCAAGCTCTTTTACTAAAGGTCCATTATTTGTTATCCATCCTTGTTCATATATCCTATCAACATAGCTTTTGTATTTTTCTTTATTTGGCAAATATGTTTTAGTTACATTTATCATCTATAAGTACCGTATATAATTAAAATTATTTTTTCACCCGCCATTTCAACCAATATCTCAAGTAAGACACTATAGCAATTAGCATCATTCTTTTTGATTTATAACTAGCTCTTTCCCAATTATGAATTACTTTAAACTGGGGCAGATAAATATTACTAGATATTCTAAGAAGCTCCCTAGTTATATCAGCATCCTCCATATAAAGAAAATACCTTTCATCAAAGCCATTTATATTATTCAAAACCTCTGTTCTAAAGAACATAAAACATCCTGTAGCATATTCAACATTTTCAATAGGCTTATTATAATCCTTATCTAAATAAACATAATGATTCATACTATTGCTCATTTTGACTTTTAAAAACTCTGGCGCAAATCTTCTTAAGAATTGATTCATAAATGTTGGATTCCTTTTACAAAGATACTCCCTTTCTCCTAAGGAGTTGTAAATATCTGGGATTAACTGTCCAACTTCTAGATTCTTCTCCATAAAAGAAATAGCCTGATATAATGAATCCTCACATAAGATAATATCTGGATTACAAATCACATGATAATCACTCGATATTTTACTGATTACTATATTATGGCCATGTCCATAGCCTTTATTCTCAGCTTTTATATATTGATACTTAATTCCTAATATTGAACATAGCTGACTCACTCTTTCTTCACAAAGATTATCTTTTGAGTTATCAACTATATATAGATCAAAATTTATGTTTGCTATTTTATTTATACAAAAGCTACATGAATGCTTATAACTTTTAAATAAATTTATCGCATGCTCTTCATTGTAATTATGAATAACAATTGTCATTGAAAATAGCATTACTCTTTTCTTTATGAGAAGTTTACTTATAATAATTGTATAATAGCTCTTAATAAAATCAAAACATCTTTTATATGTTAAAAATATTATCTATCGTTATCTCATATAATCCAAATATTAAAGGTTTAAATAACCTATTAGAGAGCTTATTAAATATAAATACAACTAAAATAGAACATGAAATATTAGTAGTTGATAACAATAGTTTAAATATTGTCGACATTAAGAACATTTGTTTGAAGAAAAACATTCGCTTAAATAAGTTAAAACATAATATGGGGATCGCTTATGCCCAAAATATTGGTATAAAATGCGCAATAAAAGAAAAATATAACTATATATTGCTATCAGACCAAGATAGTCTATTTCCTCAAAACTATTTTTCTAAAATGATTAAATATTTTAACAACGATGTTGCAGCTATTGGACCAGCTTTTATAAATATCAATTCAGGTGAGAAATCTGGTTATATAAAAAGTATTAGAATGAAAAGTTTTAAACAGCCTAAAAATGAAATTCATCAAGTAAGACATATTATTGCTTCAGGAAAAATAATCAATGTTTCATCTATAAGTAAAGTTGGCTTAATGGATGAGGAACTTTTTATAGATTATGTTGATTTAGAATGGTGCTGGAGAGCCGAAAAAAACGATTTAAAGGTATTATTCAATGCAAATATTTCTATAAAACACTTTTTGGGAGATGGCTCTGCAAAAATTTTAAAAAAAGAGTATCAAGTTAGGAGTCATATTAGATATTATTATTTAATAAGAAACGGTATTTATTTAGCAATATATAACAAAGAAAAAACCTTATCTGTACGAGAAAGATTTATCATTTTCTGTAAATCATTTATTTATATTACTGTATACAGTTTACATTATCCTAGAGCTAAAAATTCTTCTGCCTGCTTTAGTGGATTAGCTGATGGATTTAGAAAAAGACTTGGTAAAAAAACATAGTTAATTAATCACTAAAAACTCTTGCAAACTCTTGCCATCTAACTATATCTTGACAGATATCGTCTATACTTTTTTTTGTTTCAAAACCTAGCTCCTTCTTAGCTCTCGAAACATCCGCAAAACTTGCAGCAATATCACCTGCTCGCCTATTTACTATTTGATATGGTATTTCTTTACCTAGGGCCTTTTCATAAGCTTTAACAAGCTCTAATACAGAGTAACCATTACCTGAACCTAAATTATAAACTCTCCACGCAGGCTTAGCTTGTGCTAATTTTTCTAATGCCAAAATATGACCAATCGCTAAATCTACCACATGAATATAATCTCTTACCCCAGTACCATCTATTGTGGCATAATCTCCACCAAAAATACTAAGCTTCGCTAATTTGCCAGATCCAACCAGACCTACATATGGCATAAGGTTATTTGGAATTCCTTGAGGATCTTCTCCTATCATTCCACTTTTATGGGCACCTACAGGATTAAAATATCTTAAGCAAGTAATATTAAATTTATTATTAGCATTCTGAAGATCTTTCAAGATTTCCTCTAACATCAACTTTGTAGCACCATAAGGGTTTGTAGTGCTAAGAGGCATATCTTCTATAAATGGAGGTTCATTATTCATCCCATAAACTGTTGCTGATGAACTAAAAACAAAATCATATACTTTATAGTCCTGCATCAGCTCAAGCAAATTTATAGTTCCTTGAATATTATTATGATAATACTCTAAAGGTTTCTCTACACTCTCACCAACGGCTTTAAACCCTGCAAAATGTATTACAGCATCAATTTTATGCTTTTGAAAAATACTCTCTAAATTATACTTATCTAAAAGATCTACTTGATAAAAATCAAATTTCCTACTTGCTATAGTCTTAATTCTATCTACTACGGATATTTTACTATTTGAAAGGTTATCTACCACTATTACTTCATAGTCTCTATTTAGAAGTTCCACTACAGTATGACTACCTATATATCCTACACCACCTGTTACTAATATTTTTTTACTCATAAATATACTCTATATAATTTTCATTTTTTATTTCTTTTACTTTTATACTTTCAACTTTTCTTTTAGGCAAAAAGAGATTTATAATTTTTCTACAAATTACTCTTACTGTTTCAATAATAATAAGCAAATCAAAAATAAAACTCCATCTACGAATATAAATTAGATCTAGCTTTAATTTATTTTCAGGCAGTGTTTCATAATTTGTAAGAACCTGAGCATATCCTGTAATACCTGCTTTAACCTTAGTTCTATATGTAAATTCTGGGGTATCTTTCATAAACTCCTCTATTAATTCCTGCCTCTCTGGACGAGGACCAACTATTGACATATCTCCTTTTAATACATTAAAAAACTGAGGCAACTCATCAATCCAAATAGGTCTAATTATTTTGCCAACTCTTGTGATTCTACTATCAAACTCAGATGCCCAAACAGCTCCTGTACTAGACTCTGCATTTATTTGCATACTTCTAAACTTAACAAGCTTAAATTTTGCATTATCTTTAGTGACTCGCTCTTGGACAAAGAAAGGAGATTTCCTATCTTCTAAAAAAATAGCTAATGCTGTTATAAGCATTATCGGAGATGTTACTAAAATAAAGAAACAGCTTAAAATAATATCAAAAACTCTTTTTGTAACTTGTGCTTCAAAAGATAATCCAAAATTTTTAACACTCATTGCCATACTATCTCCCAAAGGTACAAGTACAGCCCCCCATATAGATATCTCATACTTTCTTGGAATAAGAACTATTTCTACACTATATTTGCTTAATAATGATAGATCAGTATCTAACATCCTCTTCAAGCCTTTATCTGAAATAAAAACCTTTGTATATTTATTAATAATATCAGACAAGCTAATCTCATTGTGATCTAAACTTAGATAACCTAATATAACTTCTTTAGGTAACTTACAATCTTTTGCTTTTTCAAACATCCATTCTCTTTCTTCATCGAGACCTAAAATAAGTATATTATTTTCTATTGTTTTTCTCATTAAACATCTAAAAAAGACTCTAGATATAGATAATAAAACTACTTGAATAATAAAACCAAATAAGATCAAACTTCTTGGAAAAGAGAATCCCCTCAAGAAAAAGGCTAATGCTGTTACAATAATAGCTATTGCACAACAACATAGAATCACTTTTAAAAAGTTTTTTGATTTTGATATTTTCTCCCCATTTGTATACTCACCAGTTAAGAACACAAATAAAGATGTAGCTATTATAAAAATAATTAAAAAATCAAAACTACTAAAGTTACTAGTTTGATAATTTAATAAATGTAATGGTATAAAATAACTTAGCAACACTATTATTACAGAGGTTATTATTTCAGATATTTTTAAATAAATAAGCGAGTTATTAAACTTTATCAAGCTCGGCCCTCATAGATTCTATTGTATCCTTATAACTTTCAGAGTTAAAAATAGCTGAACCAGCAACAAAAGCATTTACTCCACAACTTGCAATTTCTGCAATATTATTTGGGTTAACACCACCATCTATCTCCAATAAGATATCTCTGCCTGTAGATTTGATCCATTTGGAAACTTCTTTAGATTTATCAAGCATAGCAGGAATAAATTTCTGCCCGCCAAAACCTGGATTTACAGACATTATTAAAACTCTATCAATATGGCTTTCGACATATTTTAAACAATCAATACCTGTAGCAGGGTTTAATGCAAGACCTGCATCAATTCCAAATGATTTAATAAGTTGTAAGCTTCTATCTATATGCTCACTAGCCTCAGGATGAAAAACAATACTACTAGCACCTGTTTTAGCAAAACTCTCGATAAGACTATCTACTGGCTTTACCATAAGATGAACATCCATACCTGCTTCAATTCCATAATCTCTCAACGCTTTTAGTACCATTGGTCCAAAAGTAAGGTTTGGCACATAATGGTTGTCCATAACATCAAAATGAATATTATCAGCTCCTGCATCTAACACAGATTTAACATCATCACCTAATCTGGCTAAATCTGCAGATAAAATGGAGGGATTGATTTGAAACTTTCTCATACTTTTTATTTTTTATGTATAAAATATTAAAGATAATTTTAGCATAACAGTATAAAATATTTGAGTAAATTAGTATTTTATAAACTTTAATATTCCTAGCTTATAGTTTTATTTTTTAAAATAGAGGATAAAAGCAAAATGAGTCATATAGCAAATGCAAAAAAAACCTTTGAAATGGAAATAGATGTATTAAAAAATCTAAAAGATTCTATTAGCGAAAGTTTTAAAAAAGCCTGTGATATTATTCTAACAAATAATAAAGGACGTGTAATTGTTACAGGAATGGGCAAATCTGGTCATATCGGAAAAAAAATGGCAGCTACTCTTGCTAGCACAGGAACTCCAGCATTTTTTGTACATCCAGGTGAGGCTGGACATGGAGATTTTGGAATGATTACATCTAATGATGTATTAATTGCTATATCTAATTCTGGGAACTCTAGTGAAATAATGGGGCTAATGCCAATGATTAAACATTTAAATATTCCAATTATTTCAATAACTAGCAATCCTGAATCTCTAATGGCAAAAAATAGTGATGTATATTTAAATCTCGGTGTAGATAAAGAAGCTTGCCCATTAAACTTAGCACCAACATCCAGCACAACCGCTACGTTAGTCTTAGGAGATGCTTTAGCCATAGCTTTACTTAAAGCAAAAAACTTTTCTGCTGAAGACTTTGCTTTTTCACACCCTAGTGGAGCACTTGGCAGAAAACTTATCTTAAAAGTTGAAAATATTATGCGTAAGGGGTCAGAAATACCACAGATAGCTCCTTCTGATACAATTCGTAAAGCTATACTTGAAATAAGCAATAAAGGAATAGGCAACACCCTTGTTACTTCCAGTGATGGTAAACTACTTGGTATCTTTACAGATGGTGATTTACGTAGAATATTTGAATCTGACAATTTCGACTCACACATCCCAATTTATGATGTAATGAGCAAACATCCTAAAACTATATCTAAAAATGATATGGCTATGACAGCCTTAGAGAAAATGGAGGAATTTGAAATTACAAGTCTTGCAGTGACAGATAATGATAATCATATTCTTGGGGTTGTAACTATGCATGATCTTATAAAGTTAGGACTTAAATAATTCACATTGATAAGGTAATTATATCCTGATTATTCCATGCGACTAATTGTTTAATAAGATATTTCTTATAATTGTCATCTAAGCTTTTAAAATCTGCTAATTCGAAAGTTTCAACATTTTTCTCTGATATTGAACTTATCATAGCAAACTCTATCTGTGATAAATTTTGATAATAGATATTATGATCTGAATTGCGGTAAGCTATATAAATTTGCTCTTCGTTAGTCTCTAGGTTACAGTCAAGAGCACTTGCATCAAATGGTAACGATATAAATTCAAGTGTTGGATTCATATTGATTCCTTTTATATCAGAAAAATTAATATCTGCGTTTATTTGACTACTTTTAATAACTTTAGGTTCAGATATTTCTATAGAAAAAAGTAACCACTCAAACTCCATCAACTTAGATAGTTGTTCTGACATTTCTACACTCTTTGAACATATTAATAACTCAGTTGCTATTTGATGAAAAGCAGGATCAAAAGAAGAGTTTTGCTCTAGGAAAATTTCTATAATCTGTTCTCTTATATCTGGTGATGAATAAAAACTAAAATATGGAAAAGTATTCTCCAAAACACTTGAGATATTCAGTACTATAAAATCTCTATACATTTGTATAGTTTTATCACTTGAACTTCCATAACGTATAGCATGAGTAAATGTTTTCATCTTATTTTTTATACTTTCAAAGATATTCATATCTAACCACCTATAAAACTAGTTATATTACTTAATTCTGCTACAAGTTCATCTAACTTTGGAACAAAATTATCCCTTTCAAGTAATAAAGGTCGCCACCCATGCTTCTTAATTGTAAATTTTGCTAAATCTTTTACTTCTTGAATAACATTTTTTCCATGAGTATCTATTATAAAATCATCACTCTTATAATGCCCTGCAATATGGTAGTAACTAATACTTCCTTTTTTTATACTATCTATAAATTTATATGGATCATATCCATGATTTTGTCCATTAACATAAACATTATTAATATCAAGAAGAAGCTTAGCCCCGCTTTTTTCTAAAATAGTATTAATAAATTCAAGCTCATCCATATCATTATCATACTGATAATAATATGAAATATTCTCTAAAACTAATGGTCTTTTAATAATATCCTGAACCCGTGCAATTCTATCACAAATATATAAAATAGCCTCTTTTTCTCTAGGTACTGGCAAAAGATCATATAAATAACCCTTTTCATCATCTGTGAAACATAAGTGATCGCTATATGTATCTATATTATAGTGATCCAAAAAAATTTTAAGATTTTTTAGAAACTCTACATTTAAGGGTCTAAAACCAGCTATTGATAAATTAAGACTGTGAGCTATTATCGGATAAATACTAGCAACCTTATCAAGATAATCTTTTTTAAACCCTCCTATCCCCATCCAGTTTTCGGGTGCAAGTTCTAAAAAATCAACTCCTTCAACTTTTTTAGCCGATAATGTTTTTTGGTGTTCAGATCTTAACCCAATACCTTGAGCTTTTTTAGTCACAAGCATAATAAATTAGAAGAATAATTAAGCTTTTACTTCGGTTTGGTTTGAATTATCTTGTGCTTGACTAGTGCTAGTGTCAGACTTAGATTTAGTATGGGAACCACATGAGCCGCTAGCACATTTACTATTACCACAACTACTATCTTGAACCTTAACTGATTTTTGACTTACTGTCTGCGCTTTATTAGATTTAGTATGAGAACCACATTTTCCACTAGCACACTTATTTGCATAGCTAGCATCACTTGAAGCAGTTTGACTACTTATAGCTGAAGAACTCTGTGTAGTTGGAGCTTTTGCCTGATCAGCTAAAGCTACACCAAAAGACATTGAAGCTGTTAAAACGATTGTTAAAGGTACTTTCTTTTTCATAGTTATTTCTCCTAGATTAATCTTTTTAAAGTCATAAATTAGAAACACAGTTAATTTGATAATCACTTAATCTATAGTACTTTGCAAGTATTATTTAATAAAAAGATAAAATTATATAAGATTATGATAAGAAAGAATCTATTAAAGAACGTTACCCATTAATACACTGTGATAACCAGCATCTACGTGAATATTTTCACCTGTAATACCAGAAGCCATATCTGAACATAAAAATGCAACTGTATTACCAACTTCCATAATATCAACATTCTTTTTAAGTGGAGATACTGATGCATTATAGTCTAACATCTTCTTGAAGTTTGAAATACCAGAAGCTGCAAGAGTCTTAATAGGTCCTGCCGATACACAATTGACATTGATTCCATCTTCACCTAAAGCAAGAGCCGTATATCTCATAGTAGCCTCAAGAGACGCTTTTGCAACACCCATAGTATTATAGCTTGGCATAGCTTTTTCTGCACCAATATAAGTAAGACCAACAATTGAGCCATTTCTACCTTTCATCATAGCACGCCCTTCTCTAGCTAAAGCAGCAAAAGAGTAAGCACTTATATCATGAGCAATTGAGAAACCTTCACGAGTCACAGTATCGACAAAATCACCACCTAGTTGATCACGTGGTGCAAATGCAATTGAATGAATAATACCATCAAGGCCATCCCAAACTTTACCAAGCTCTACAAATAAATCCTTAATTTCTTGATCTGATGTAACATCACAAGGAAGAACTGCTGCTGGATTAAACTCAGCACTTAGTTTTTCAACTCTTTCTTTAAATTGACCAACATATGTAAATGCAAGCTCTGCACCTTCTCTATGTAAAGCCTTTGCAATACCATAAGCAATTGACTTATTACTTAAAAGTCCTGTAACTACAATTTTCTTTCCTGCTAGAAAACCCATTTAAATTCTCCTTTGTGAATTTTTTATTTAAACGCTAACTTCTTGTATAATAACCCTATTGATTATATGTACAAATACTACAAACTTATATATATAATTATAATTAATAGAAAAATAAAACACTAGCCTAATATTATAAAGAGAGATATTCTATGAATCGTAATAATAAAAAAATAGTTCCAACACATGATGGTGAAGTCACATTTGATCGCGCTAAAGAAACATGGAATATACTAAAAATAACATCTGAGCTTGTAGAAGGTTTTGAACGTTTAGATAAACTTACCCCTGCCATTAGTATATTTGGTTCAGCAAGATTAAATAAGGATAATAAATATTATTTAAAAACTACAGAAATAGCAAAAAAACTATCTAACCATGGATTTACAATAATTACAGGTGGCGGGCCTGGCATTATGGAAGCAGGCAATAAGGGAGCACTAGATGGATCTTCATCAAGTGTTGGTTTAAATATAACGCTTCCTCATGAACAAAAGCCCAATCCATATCAAGATATCAGTCTTAGTTATAGATATTTTTTCACCCGAAAAGCTATGTTTATTAAACACTCTATGGCCTACATCGTGATGCCAGGAGGTTTTGGTACTATGGATGAGCTATTCGATATAGCTACATTAATTCAAACTGAGAAAAAAACATATATGCCAGTCATTTTATTTGGCAAAGATTTTTGGGGAGGTTTAGTTGATTGGATAAAGACAACTATGTTAGAAAGTGGTGTCGTTGATGAGAATGATCTAAAAATTCTTCATCTTGTTGATACTATAGATGAGACAGTTGAGATTATCCGTGAATATTACCAAAACTCATATCACTCAAAAGAGCATGCTCACATAGTATTTTAAGGCTTATTTTATATGGATATTAATACTATCTCTTCAACTTTAATACATAATTCCTTACCAATAATAGTCGCCTTTAATGTTTTAATTCACATTTTTTGTGGTTTAGGAATTGCAAAAGATATTCCTAAAGTTTTAGATAAAAGGTTGACTACTATTTTACTACCCAAAAATATCTGGATTTTGGTAGGTATAGTATTTGGTATATGGGGATTATTGATATACTGGTTATTTCATCATTCTACTATCTCAAAGGGATAAAATAAGGAATTTTTAATGAGTAAGAACAATTTATGGCAACCAAAATCATATAATTCAACAGGAAAATTTGTTACAGAGTATGGTAACGATGTTGTTAAGCTTTTAAATCCATCTAAAGGAGAAAATATTCTGGATTTAGGCTGTGGTACAGGCGAACTTACAAATGAAATAAAAAATAAAGGTGTCCAAACTACAGGTGTGGATATTTCAGAAAATATGTTAGAAAAAGCAAAACAAAACTATCCAGATATTGAATTTAAGCAAATGGATGCCCAACAAAGTCTAAATTTTGATAAAGGAAGCTTTGATGCTGTTTTTTCAAATGCAGCATTACATTGGATGACTAACCCTGTTGCTGTTATAAAAAACATAAATAATATTTTGAAAAAAGATGGTAGATTTGTCTTTGAAATGGGTGGTAAAGGTAATATTAAAGAAGTACTATTTAGCTTAGATACAACTGCCAAGAAATACAATATAAAAGACTTTGATATATGTAACTTCTATCCTAGCATTTCAGAGTATAGCTCCCTTCTTGAAGAAAATGGCTTTACTGTCAAGTATATGATTCTATTTGAAAGACCAAGCTTACTTAAAGGAAAGGATGGTTTTAAAGATTGGGTAAGAACATTCCGTGTAAACTTACTAGATCAAATTGATAATGTTGATGAATTTCTTAACGATGCTGAATCACTTGCATATAAAAGCCTTTTCAAAAACAATAACTGGTATGCTGACTATGTAAGACTTAGAGGAGTTGCTATAAAAAACTAAACAAGCCTTTAAATTTATGCCTAAGATAAAATTACTAATCTCAAAAAGGAAGTCCTATGAAAAATAAATATAAAATTATTATCGCATCAGTTATGAGCCTAGCATATATATC
Organism: Francisella sp. 19X1-34; assembly: GCF_041102755.1. NCBI lineage: Bacteria > Pseudomonadati > Pseudomonadota > Gammaproteobacteria > Thiotrichales > Francisellaceae > Francisella > Francisella sp. 19X1-34. Next base: position 15,735 of record NZ_JBGCTX010000011.1, on the reverse strand, counting down.
AAGTTTTGCATGCACAACGGTGGGATTTGCTGGAAATACTGTTAAAGGAGGAGGAACTTTAATTTTTAAAAATAGAGATGCTGAAATAACTGGTAAAGAACGCTTAGAAATATTTAAATTTAAACAAGGCAATGACTTTTTAGCCTTAACATATAATACAGATAGTACAGTTGAAGGATATCCATATATCGCTGGAGGAACAAACTCAAAAGGACTGACAGTCTTAGTCAATGATCCTGCTAGCCATACTCCTGCTGCTAAAAACGTAGACCAAATTGAAACAATAACTGTTCAAAATCTACTAAAGAATTATTCAACAGTTGCAGAAATTGAAAAAAATAAATCAAAAATATTTAGCAAAAATGATCCAGCTTTATATACAATAAGTGACCATAAACAGGTTGCTAGCTTTGAAGAAGGATATAGAGGAAAATACGGATACAAAGTTACAGATAATGGCTATGTTTGGAATACTAATTACTATCATCTGAAAAGTATTGATAAGCAAAACCAAGAATCTATAACAGATATAACAGATAGAACAAATACTCTAAAAAAATGGCTTGCCAATATGCCTAAACAAGTTCAACTAGGTGATTTAACTAGACTTTCTGCTAGTCATTATAATGGTGCATACAATAGTATTAATAGACAGTTTACTGTAGCTAAATACTTCGCAGTATCTCCACCAAACTCTAAAGATACTCATCTTTATATTAGATTCACAATTCCTACACAGAAATTTAACTCTTATCATCTAACTATAAATGATGAATTCTTTAATAATAATCCTGCAGGTCCATTAGATAATAATAAATATGGCCTACTTGGTTCTATGAATAATTAATAAGCATCTTTAATTTACTGGATAAAATTAATAATCTTCTTACTAGATTGCCTCTTTATAATAAATACCTATAAAATCCAATGATAATGTATTTAGACTTAGAAAGGCTACTATATAGTTGTCTTTATACATCAGGAAAAGCACTAGCAACATAGTTTTCATCTCTATCACTAGCCAAATTTTCATCAATATATCCATACTCAGGATCAGAATTTAGATCTGCTAATGACTCATTATGTCTTTGGTTAGCATCAATTACTGCCTGTGAATAACTATAGTTTTTAACATCTTCTGGGGCTGTGCCATCAGGTATCGTAACATTTTTGGTATTAGCTTCTATAGTATCCTCTCGTGCTTGTGCATTAGAAGCTTGTGTCGTATAGTCATTATAAGAATTAATACTATTAGTTTGAGCTGTTGTTTGATTACTCTCTAATAATGTTACTTCATCTTCTAAATTAGAAATTTCGTTTCTTAATGTTGTAGCATTCCCTTCTGCTGTCTGAGCACTTGCTTCATAGGTTGCTGCTAGTTCAGTATCTCCATTTGCTTCAGCAGTAGCTTGATTAGCTCTGTGAGCCGCTGCTTCTGTTTCATATTGAGTAGCAGCAGTATCCTTTTGATCTATCAAATCATTTCTAGTAGCTATTTCATCATTTATTGTTGCTATATCATTTTGATAATTATTGTAATCATCCAATGCATTATCTCTAGCTGTAATATATCCTTGATACTCTGAATCAGCATCCATAGTATCTGCTTTTCTTGTCATCCAAGCATCAAAAGCATCCTCATACTCTGAGTATGTAGATAATGAAAGATCATTATATGCATTAACATAAGATTCGATATCATCATTTAAATCTGTGCTTGATGAATTACACCCATTAGGTAAAATACCACTTGGAGGACCGTCTGCTTCTGTCGCATGAAAGATACTACCTGTTGAGTCAGTCCGATTATCATAGCCAATATTGCATTCCCAATTAATTAAAGCTCCATTATTATTTATTCTTGGGGTTATTGCTATTTGATAAGCTGTACCTTGGACTACAGGATGACTAATCAGCCTACCATTATTTTCTCTAAACTCACTCATAATAGCAACGTTATCATCTCCAAAATAATTATCTTTGATATCAGCTATTCCTGATTGAAATTGTTCATCACTACTTATACCTTGCTCTTGAATATAAACAGCAACCGCTTTACGATAATTATCCATTTTATCGATTTCATCTTGAAGCCTAACTTTAGTTATATGATTTGAATAAGATACTACAACTGCAGCTGCTAATATAGCAATTATAGCTATCACAACCATTAGTTCAACAAGAGAAAAACCTTTATTATCCCTGACCATAACTCACGAAACATACCAAAAGAACTGTAATTTTATACTTTCATGAATATTTATGCAACTACAAGTTATTAAACTTAATAACTATCGCTAATTTGAAATTAACTGAATATCTCTTTTAATAATTTCATCAATTACTTCATCATTTAAAGTATGATCTAGATCTTTTATTAGATTAACTTCACCCCAAGTACTTTCAAAAAACTTATTATCAACGATAGTATCATTCTCCGTAAGAGTAACTTTAATATTCTCATTAAATTTACCGAGTTTGCCATTCATAAGTAGTAAAAAATATGCTCCAAGCATTTTTCTAATTCTAACTTTTCTAAGTACTCGCATTGTTTTATGATGAATAAAAAAAGGCGTGATTAAGTGTAATTTTTGATATAACTCTTCATCTATTAATGACGATATACCTGCAGACATAGAGATTGCATAGATTAAATCATAGTTTTCTCTACTAATCTTATACTTATCTATAATACGTTTGAGCTTCCTTTTTACAAATACTGGTCGACCTAAAGCTACCGTAGTTATTTTGACTTTTATGCCATCAATAACAGTATGTACAACTGAGTCTCCCTTACTAAAGTAACCTCTTATTATTATAATATTTAAAATATCTTTTTTATTCATCAAGCTTTTTCAATAAGTTCTATTTGATAACCGTCAGGATCTTTTATAAATGCTATAATTTGCGAACCTCCTTTCAAAGAACCTGCTTCTCGAGTTACAACTCCTCCTTTTGCTTTTACAGCATCACAAGCGTTATAGACATCTTCTACTTGCATGCATAGATGTCCAAACGCATTACCATGGCTATATTCATGATCACCCCAGTTATATGTTAACTCAAGAACTGTATGATTAGAGATATCTCCATACCCTAAAAAAACTAAAGTATATTTATATTCAGGATTGTCCATTTTCTTCTGAACCGTCATTCCTAAGATATTAGTATAAAAATCTATAGATTTATCTAAATTATTAACTCTTAACATCACATGAGCAAAGCGCATGCTACCTCCTAAAGATATAATATTTGTTATTAATAGAGACTTTTGATATATTATAGCAGATTTTAAATCTCCTGTTCGTAACTATCCAGGGTAAACAAAACTAAAGGTAAAAAATGAGTAACTTTGATATTTTAATTCTATTTACATTTATAGACTTCTTTATATTATTTCTAGCTTTTAAGCTTTTTGGTAAAAAAGGCTTACATGTATTTATTGTTATTAGTGTTATAGCTGCAAACATCCAAGTTAATAAAGGTGTAAGCTACGATATAGCTGGATTTCATGTAATTGCTACTTTAGGCAATGTTATGTTTGGCGGTATATTCACAGCTAATGACCTACTTAATGAAAAGTATGGTCGACAAGAAGCTAGAAAAGCTGTACTTAAATCAATATTTTTTGGCTTATCATTTGTGCTTTTAATGTTTATGGCAACATTATTTAACTCTATAAATGATTCTTTTTATAAACAAACAAATCAAGCTTTTGACTTATTTTTCTCAATTAATGGTGGCGCTCTAAAAGCTGTAATAATTGGTAACTGTGTTTATTTGATATCACAACTATTTGATGTACTTATCTACTCAAAACTTAGAAGTTTTAATTCTGATATAAAATGGTTATGGTTTAGAAATACTGGATCTACTTTAATATCGCAAATACTTGATACAAGCCTTATAACTTATGGATTTGCTTTAGCTGGTATTTTACCTATAGATAGTGCTTTTGAGATAATAATTTCAACACTAGTTATCAAATATATAATAGCTTTTATTAATGCTCCTTTATTCTATATTTTAGCTTTCACAAAACCTAAAGAATCATAAGCATCAAAATTATAATAATACATGCTAGATAAACCCAATCTTGTATTTTATGAGGAACTACACGTGATAGTTTAACACCTATTGATACACCGACAAAAGAGCCTACTATTATGCTAACAGCTACTGGCAAATAAACATATCCTAAACAATAATTAGGTAAATTTGGATCTCCGAAACCTATTATTGTATATGAAATAGCTCCAAAAAGTGCCAAAAAAGGTATTATAGATGATGAAATTGCAGCTGCTGATGTAAGTTTATAGTTGCGACCTCTTAAGAAAGGAACGATAATTATACTTCCACCAATACCTAAAACAACCGAAACAAAACCTGTTATAAGGCCATAAGTATATAGTAATTTAGATGATGGCTTATTTATACTATGACTAGCTTGATTAACCTTAGTAGATTTTGCATTACTTATCATTTTTAATATCAATTTAGCAATTGTGTATATCAAAAATATAATAAATAAAATCTTTAATAATATACTCGACAGATAACTAGCAACAGCAGCACCAACAATAGTACCTATAATTAGTCCTAATTTTAATTTTAGCGCAACACTCCAAATTATATTGTTAGCCTTATGGTGAGCATAGGTTGTTTTTAAAGATGTAAACAACATAACAAGCAAAGATGTTGCAACAGCTATATGCATTGAATTAGACGTAAATGTTGGCTCATAAATAGATATATACATTGCAATAGCTGGCACAACTATAACTCCTCCACCAAAACCAAATAGTGCGGCTAATGTCCCTACTATAATACCTATAACAACAAAACAAAAAATAACAGAAATCATATTTAATATATTCCAAATTTGACTAAATAGTTAGATTAGCCCGAGTTTTACGAGACCATGGTAGACACCATCATGATAGTTTGCTTTAGTTATAAAACTAGCTTTATCTTTCAACCTATCAGAAGCATTCTCCATAGCTATCGCGACATCAACTCTATCAAACATTTCTAAATCATTATTACCATCACCAAATGCATATGTCTCATAATCTTCTAAACTAAGGTTCTCAACGACTTTATCAATACCATCTGCTTTTGTATGACCTGCTAGATAGCAATCAACATAACCATTTTCATCATGAGGTGCAATAACGTAATTATCACCCAAGGTATTTTGCAATGCTACGCAATCAACCTTTCTACCTAAAACTAAAGCATTATAGATAGTGACATTATATAAATTATGAGTTGTAATAATCTTATCCTCATTGACAATCACACTATTATAAAAATAATTAAGATCGTCAGACTCTAGATTACTTACATATGCATATTCACCTTCAAAAAGCCAATCATGATTATGCTTTTCACAAAACTTTAAAACATTATCTATAGCACTTTGAGGAAAAAGTTTCTCATAAATTAGCTTCTCACCAACTCTAACAACTGAACCATTTGCTGTAATAAAACCATCCATCGGTAAATCTAGCACAGCTTCTGGGATAAAGCCTTGAGTACGTCCTGTTGCTATAAAAGTTTTATAACCTTGCTTTCTTAAATCCTTTATAGCTTGAATATTTTTATCAGAAACAAAAAGTTTACCTTTTTTTTCGTGAACTAAAGTTCCATCAATATCAAAAAAGAATGCTTTATTTTTCATTATACTCCTCAATAATAACCATTTAATACTAAATACATTTTTTTAATTATCACAATAATTAAAGTATCTGCATATCAAGTACAAAAATGACATCAAATTTAAAAACCTAATAAATAAACATCGCGTCACCATAGCTAAAAAATCTATATTTTTCAGCTATTGCATGCTCATATGCTTTTATAATTTTTTCTTTATCTGCAAATGCACTGACCAACATAATAAGTGTGGATTTTGGCAAATGAAAATTAGTAATCATTGCATCAACTACATTAAACTTTTTACCTGGATACAAGAAGATATCAGTTTCACCTTGATAAGGCTCAATTTGACCACTTTGCCCTGCTGTCTCAAGTGAGCGTACAGAAGTCGTGCCAATAGCTATTATTCTACCACCATTTGCCTTTGTCTGACGAATTTTTTGGCAAACATCTTCTGGTACAGAAATAACTTCAGCATGCATTTTATGATTATTTACATCATCAACTTGGACAGGTTTAAATGTTCCTGAGCCTACATGCAAAGTTATATAAGCTATATCAACACCTTTGTCTTTAATTTGTTGCATCAACTCTTCACTAAAGTGTAATCCTGCTGTAGGAGCAGCAACAGAACCTAAATCTTTGGCATAAACTGTTTGGTATCTATCTGCATCAAACTCTTCATCATCTCGCTTCATATATGGAGGTAAAGGAACATGTCCAAACTCTTGCATAATTTGGTAAATATCTTTATTACCTTGTAACTCAAGCAAATACATACCACCATCTTTTTCTAGGACCTTTGCTAAAGTATCTTGGACAAAGATCTCACTACCAATAGCAGGTGATCGATTTGCCTTTATATGAGTTTCAAAAACTTTTGACGAATGCACCCTTTCTATAAGATACTCAAGCTTCGCTCCCGTAGTTTTTTCACCATATAAGCGTGCTAACATTACTTTACTATTGTTAAAAATAAGTAAGTCTTCTTGATTTATAAAATCTATAAAATCAGTAAATTTATGATCTATTATCTCACCTGTTTGCTTACTTAACTTTAACAATCTACTAGCATCACGATTTTCTAAAGGATAACTAGCAATTAACTCCTCTGGTAATTTATAATCAAAATCATCTGTTTTCATTTTTATTTATCTCTTTAAATAATTCTTGAATTGTTTACAAAGCCTGCTTTACTACTAGGCTTTTAAGCATACTATTTTTATCAACAAACTCAAATCCAGTTCGCCTAGCTTTTTTAATATAATCATTTTCGCTGCCAAAAACTTCTTTAAAGGCTTTCATTAAGCTCACCATTTTTTTATTATCAAGTCTTCTCTCGCGCTGGTACTTATCAAGAGTTGAAATATGACCAATCAATCTACCTTTAGCAAAAGCTTGACTCAAAACTTTAGTAAGAGCAATCACATCTTTAAAACCAATATTCACACCTTGTCCAGCTAAAGGATGAATAGTATGAGCAGCATCACCAACTAGCACAACATTATCTTGAATATAAGAATTTGCATGACGCTGGATTAGCTCAAAACTAAATCTTTTTGATAAAAGTTTTACATCACCAAGAGTATTATTAATTATTTTTGCTAACTCTAATTCAAATTTATCATCAGCTAAGCTCATTAGAAAATCTGCATAATCAGTTTTTACAGACCAGACTATTGATGCTTTATTAGAGTTTTCTAAGGGTAAAAATGCTAATACACCCTTATCATAGAAGCGCTGATATGCTGTTAATTGATGCTCTTTTTCAAGCTCAAGTGTAGCTACTATAGCAGTATGCTTATATGATTTAACTTTAGTCTCAAAGTTAAAATAATCACGAATAAAAGAGTTAGCTCCATCAGCTCCAACTATTAAGCTAGTTTCAATAACCTTATCAACTAAAATAATCTTTTCCGTATTTCCATTTCTTTGAATCTTCTGTATTTTTTGATTAGCAAAAATTTCAATACTAGTATTATTAATTTTTTCAACTAATGCTTGAGTTATTACATCATTTTCAACTATACATCCCAGGCTATGCTCTGATATTTCTTCAGCTGTAATATTAATGCTCTCACTAACAATATCATCCCATACTCGCATTTGATAATATGGTGATATACGTTTACTTTTAATCTTGTTCCAAACGCCTAGCTCTTGTAGCAATCTCTTTGAGGTATGATTAATTGCACTAACTCTAGTCTCTACTCTATTAGAATCTAAAGCTTTTTGCCTGACATCTCTAGCTTCGACAATAGCAACTTGCAAACCATTTTTATGCAGTGCTAAAGCTAAGCTAAGCCCAACCATACCACCACCAACAATCACAACATCTTTTTGAATATTTCTAGTGCTCATCTTCAACTACCTTTCTCATTAAGGTTGAGCCTTTTGTAAGCTTACCCATCATCACTCGTGATAAAACTTTCTTAGCTAATCTACTTCTCTGTAATAAGTGTAAACCTGCATTTCTACTTGCAACCAATTTACGATCATTTGAGACAAACCATTTTACAAAACCATGGGTTATATTAATTGTTCTATCATGGTCAGGCTTTCTAACTTTCTCAAACTCTGCTAAGACACTAGCTATAGAATTCTGTGAAAAATCATTTTCAGCTAGTAAATCATATAAGAAGCCAATATCACGAATACTGAGATTCATACCTTGGCCAGATACAGGGTGCAAAAAATGTAATGCATTACCAAAAAATAGTACATTATCCTTATATACTTCATTTGACTGAACCAAATATAAAGGAAAAACTGCTGGTTTTGTAGCAATCTTAACTTCACCTAATCTATAGCCAAAACGATCTTGAAGCAGCTCTTCAAATGCATTTTTATCTAAACTTAGTTTTGCTTTTGAATCTTGTCGATCAACAGTCCAAACACATCCCATAGTAGTTCTTGACTTAGGAAGCATTGCAAGCACCCCATCTGTCATAAACCTCTCATATGCAGTATTTTGATTATCTAGATCTGTGTGAATATCAAAGACCACAGCATCTTGTTTATAATCAGTAGTTTGCGCATCAACATCTAGCATTTTACGCATACTTGAATTTGCACCATCACAAGCAATTACTAATCCTGCTGGTATAGTACTTTTTTGCCCCTGCTTTTCAACTACTAAAGAATACTCATTAGCTTTTTTCTCAAGAGCTATAACATTAGTTTCAAAAGACTTGATGATGTTTGTATTTTCAGCAACACTTTGTAAAGCAACAACCAAAAGCTCTCGCATTGGTGCTATAGCGCCTAAAAATGGTAAATTTTCATCCTTAGCAAAGATTTCTGCTCTTCCATATCTACCTTTATCAGAAATATGAACTTTCTTAATAACTTGAGTTGTACTTGCAACTTTATCCCATAAGCCAAGAGTGTTTAAGAATGCTATTGATGAGTAAGATACAGCAATACTCCTATTATCATTTTTGACTTGTAGCTGATCTTTTTCAATATGAATAATTTTACAGCCAGTCTTTGCAAGCGCTAGAGAAGTTAATAGGCCAACTATACCACCTCCAACAATCGCCACATCATATTTATTACTCATTTTTAATCTCAAATTTTTTCACTATCAATAAGTAGTACTGCGACTTTCGTATACTCTAATAATTCCATAAAATCATCTTCATTGCTCTCGTCTTGTCCTAAAGAATCATAATCCATATACGATATTTGCATTAAATCATGGATTGCTTCTTTGATCTCTTTATCTTTTGAGTTTTCAAAGTCTAAACCAAATAAACCAACTCCAGATAAGAAACCTTTTATCCAATAAGTAAGTGCTTCTGCCCTATAACTTAATGGCTCACTATCGTCAGGTATAAATAAATCAAAGCTCAAACCTTTCTCATCAAACTGAGACTTAGTATAGTCATACAGTTTTTTCATAGTCTTTAAAGCCGAAGCTGCAACTAAATCCCCTTCCTCAATAGTTTTAGTCATCAAAGAATCTGACCATGCAGTGAACTTAACTTCTGCACCGAAACTAAATAATGCACAAAGTAAGCCATGAGCTTCCGAAGCTGAGCTTAGAGCCTGCATTACCTTTAGAGCCTCTGCAACATCTTCAAAATTAGGTTTTTCATTTTTCATAGAAATTTATTTTTATATTATGTGTATTGTTACTTATTTTACTGTATCTGAATAATTAGTTATAGGTATTTTTTGTCAGATTAACTAAAGAAACTACAAATAATCTTATAGTGAAATGATAATTAAAGATAAGTTATGAACTGAAGGTTAAGTATATTAATTTTTTTTGAAATACGAGTTAAAAAATATGCTTTAAGATTGGTAATTTGGTGGCTCTTTTGTAATTGTGACATTATGAACATGAGACTCATTAAATCCAGCTCCTGTAATCTGTACAAATGTCGGCTGTGTACGCATTGTTTGAATATCTTTTGATCCAGTATAACCCATACTAGATTTTAACCCACCAATTAGTTGGTGAATAACTGCAGAAAGTAAACCTTTATAAGGTACTCTTCCCTCAACACCTTCTGGGACAAATTTCTTAGATTCTGTATTACTTTGGAAATATCTATCTGAAGATCCTTGCTCCATAGCACCAAGAGACCCCATACCACGATAAGATTTATATGAACGACCTTGGAAAAGCTCTACTTCACCTGGAGATTCTTCTGTACCAGCAAAAAGCCCTCCAATCATAACTACAGATGCTCCAGCAACAATTGCTTTTGCTATATCTCCTGAAAATCTAATTCCACCATCAGCAATAACAGGAACTCCTGTATCTTCTAGGGCTTCTGCAACATTAGATATTGCAGAGATTTGTGGTACACCAACACCAGCAACAATTCTTGTAGTACAGATAGAACCAGGGCCTATACCAACTTTAACAGCATCAGCTCCAGCTTTTGCTAAATCACAAGCAGCTTCAGCTGTAGCAATATTCCCACCGATAACTTGAATCTTAGGGTAAGTATCTTTTACCCACTTAACCATATCAAGCACACCTTGTGAATGACCATGAGCAGTATCTACAACTATAATATCAACGCCTTCAGCTGCTAACGCAGTAACACGCTCTTTTGTATTTTCAGCTGTTCCTACAGCAGCTCCAACCCTTAAACGACCTAATGAGTCCTTACAAGCATTAGGCTTATTTTGTGATCTTTCAATATCTTTTGTTGTAATCAAGCCAATAAGTTCACCCTTACTATCTACAACTAAAAGCTTTTCTATTTTATGTTCATGTAAGCTTTTCTTGATAGATCCTTGAGACGCATCTTCTGCAACCGTAACAAGCTTCTCTTTGGTAGTCATTATAGAGCTAACTGGCTCTTCTAAATCTTTAGCAAATCTAAAGTCACGCCTTGTAACAATACCTACAATATGATTATTTTGATCTACAACAGGAAATCCAGAGAAATTATGCTCTCTTGCTAGTTGCATTATCTCTTTGATTGAGCTTTCTGGCTTTACTGTAATAGGATCTATTACCATACCATTTTCAAATCTTTTTACCTTTTTAACTTCCTGAGCTTGTGCTTCAATAGACATATTCTTGTGGATAATACCTATACCGCCTTCTTGAGCTATCGAAATAGCTAAGCGTGACTCTGTAACTGTATCCATCGCTGCTGATACTAAAGGAATATTTAACTGAATATCTCTAGTAATATTTGTTTTCAAATCAACCTGGTGTGGCAAAACATTTGAATATCTAGGTGAAAGCAATACATCATCAAAAGTGATTGCTTCTTGAGTAATTCTTAACATTATCGATCTCCGTAATTAAAGTCTAGAGTTTGAATTTAATTACAGTCGTATTCTATCACATAACAAAAAATATGCTAGAGAAAAATAAATTATTTATTAAGACAAACAAATCTAAATATAGGACTAACTTTACAGATTAACCCCCAAACTATATATTTTATTTATCAATTAAATATCTTAAAATAAGCAAAATACTAACAAAATCAAATAGTAATATTTTAATATAAAACTTAGTAAAAAATATATAAATTTAAACTCGCCTTAATCTATTTTTATATCAACTCAAAACATCTAAATATTAAGAATAATTTTTTAAAAACTAATACTTCCATTTAATAAAAACATAGCTATAATATGCAAGTTTAAAAACTTATTTATTTAATATTTTGAAAAAGACACCTTATAAAAGACTATTAATAGCAATAATGATATTAGCTCTAATATTGACAATAGCTGCATATGTCTTCGGCCAAAATATGCTTCAATCAGAAAGAGCTGATTCTATAAATCAAGTAGACTATAACATCCCTCTTAGCTCTTTTATGCTAAAAGAATCATAGTATTTGCTATAAAAATATTTAAAAAACCAGAGTTTACTGCTAGGTTCCCAATTCATTATAGAAATGATATAGTGTAAATAAGCTTTAAAAAACTATATTCTTTGAATGTTAAAAAAGAAAAATATATTAGTAGCTATTATAATTGTTGTTGTGATAGCTGTTAGTTTTGTTATAGGCAAAAGAACAGGCTTTAATAGAGCTACTTCAATACATGAAAGCGAACTACAAATACTAGAGCAAAGTAAACTATCTCAGACTCCCGAAGATACCACAAATTGTCGTCCAAATGTCAGCTCTAAAAAAAAGAATTATGTCATTGGTTATGGAAGTCTTATGAATAAAGCATCAAGACAAATAACTGTGCCTGATGCAACTTATGCAGCACCAATACTAGTTAGCGGATTTGAAAGACTTTGGGCATCACGTGGGGAAAAATCACATGCAACGTTCCTACTTGCTGTACCTAACCAAGGCTATGCTATGAACGCTATATATTATAAAGCTTCTGCTAGTGATATCTCGGCTACAGACTTAAGAGAAGCATCTTATTGTAGAGTTAAAGTTCCTCGTAAAGATATTGTTCCTTTAGGTGTAAAAAGCTTACCTAAAGGAGATTTTTGGATGTATGTAAAAGATTTTAAAGATGCTGAATTCCCAACGAAGAAATACCCAATACTACAAACTTATGCCGATGTTTTTATGACAGGATGCTTACAGACTCAAGCAGAATTTGACCTAACAGAGTTTGGTAAACTTTGTTTCCAAACTACTTATGGTTGGGATTTGGCAAACTGGCTATATGACAGATCAGACCCTCGTTATGCTAGATATTCAAAAAATACTGAAAAATATCGTACACCAATTGATAAAATCATCCATCGTTTAAGTTATAATAACGATCCATTATAATTAACTAATTAATTCTATAAATTAAAAATGAATCTCAATAGTAGAAAAATATGTATTGCTCCAATGCTTGATTGGACAGATAGACACTACCGCTATATGATGCGTTTGATAACCAAAGAAACTATGCTATATACAGAAATGGTAACTCTAAATGCTATACTTCATGGCAATAAAGATTTTCTACTAAAATATAATCCTGAAGAGAATCCAGTCACCCTTCAGTTAGGTGGTTGTGTACCTGAAGACTTTATAACATGTGGTAAATTAGCTGAGAAACTAGGCTATGATGAAATTAATATAAATGTCGGTTGCCCCAGCGAGAGAGTTAAAAAAGGTAACTTTGGTCTATCTTTAATGGCAGAGCCAGATCTAGTTGCTGATTGTGTCAAGGCGATGAAAGATAATCTCAATATCCCAGTATCTGTTAAATGTCGTATTGGTTATGACCATAATGATAGTTATGAGGAATTGTATAACTTTGCCGATAAACAAGTTCAAGCTGGTGTTGACTTCCTATGCATCCATGCGCGCAAAGGTTGGCTAAGTGGTCTTTCACCAAAAGAAAACCGTACAATTCCAGAACTTAAGTATGATGTTGTATATAATATTAAGAAAGATTTTCCGAACTTAGAGCTTGGCATCAATGGTGGCATCACAACAGTTGAAGATACTCACACACATTTAGAGCATGTTGATAGCGTAATGATTGGTCGCGAAGCATATCATAACCCTATGATATTTAAGGATTTTGATCATGAGTTCTATAACAAAGAGCAATCACGAATAACTCCTCTTGAAGTTGGATATAAAATGGCCGAGTACATCACTCAGCAAATGCAAAAAGACTCTTTTATTAAACTCAACAATATAACAAAACATACTCTAAACCTATTTAATGGTTTACCAAATGCCAGAGTTTATCGTAGATACCTAAGTGAGAACGCTACCAAGAAAGGTGCTAATGTTGATACTTTTTTAGAGGCATTAAAAGTTTTTGATAAATAAAATCTAATCTTAATCAAAAGTTATAATAAAGCGAAGCTCCATACTACTTCTGATATCAGCTCCTTCTGATAGTCTAACGGCTGAGTGATAAGTCACATCATTATGATTTTGATATACTTCTGCCTTCTCGCTATCAAACTGCTTAAAGACAACTAGCTCATCAATATCAAGATTATGGAAATACCCCCAAAAATGATTGGAACTATTTTTCAACCTATAGCTTGAGTTTTTAAACTCTTGTGATTTAACCTCTATAACTCCCATATCTGCTGCTTTGGCATATTTACCAGGCATAAAGGCTAATGTTGAAGTTTGAGATTTTTGATTAACATGCATCCACGCATTTATGAATATATACTTCTGCCCTTCTTTTAATAGCCCTTTTTCTATTAAAGAATTTCGACATTGAGCCCCAGATGAGCAAGTAAAATCAGAATGTGCTGAACCAATACCTTTATCATTGGAATCTTTGACAATATTTCGAACCAATGCAGATCTTAGTATTATTTTTTCTGCTTTAGGGAATACACTATTAACACCATCAAAAATATTACTTAAATAAGGCTTAATATTTTCATAAACATCTCCCCCTAGATTTAAGACCATAGGCTTTTCTAACTTTACTAGTTCAACACCGTAGTTTCGCATATTAACATTTTTAACATTCCTAAGATCATGCACTTTTTTTTCTACAGTAGGTAAATACTTATTGGCTTCTGAATAATTGTTAGGAGCTTTCACCTTTTCTGAAAACTGTCGAATATCACTATTAGGTTCTCTAAATGCAATTTTTGATAAAATAGAATTTTTACCACTGAAATCATTTTTATTAAATTCTCTTAAAGGCTTCTGTTGAAAGTTTTCTTGCCAAAAGTTTAACTCAGGAGCGTCATCTATTGGTATAGTATTTGTAGCATCAACATAAGTACGTGCATCATTTACTATAAACTTTTCTTGCTCAATCGAGCTTTCATCTAAAGGCTTAAAATTTTTATTTAGTAGCTTTTCAAACATTTTAAACATCCTCATCAGTTGATAAAATCAGTATCCCTCACTACTCATGTTATCAAAAATTAATAACCATATATATAAAAAAATAACAAATTATGCATTTTTTAATGCTAATTTTTTGTACAAGAGATAAAATAAATTTTAGAGACACTAAAGGGGCTAATATAGAAATGAAATGGCGAAGATACAAAATACTACTAAAAAAAGTCATAGAAACTAAAGCAAACAATGAATCAATCAAAATTATTTTTGAGAAGAATGCTATAGATGTAAACAAGCATAAACTAAAAAGAAACAATGTAGAAAAAGAAGATATACTCTTAATTTATGGTATTGAATACAAAGATAGAATAAAGAATCAGATTATTTACAATATTTCTAAAAATAAATATATAGATAAAGGTATACCAAATATATTAAATCTTCTTATAACCTTATTCTTAATTATGATTGTTATTTATCTTCACTTCACAAATATGCTTTTACATACGGTAGGACCTTTTGAGAAAATTTTTACCATCTCAGTTCTCATATACCTTCATTTTATACTATTTGAATGTGCTAAAGGGTTTATTCATGTAAAACTATATTTATGGAGAAATAGATCAAAAATAAAAAACATGCGTAATATTAACAATAAAGACTAGCTTTAAAAACAACGATTAAATATACCAAAGAGAATTTTATGCTTAAACCAATATTAATAACCTCAGTTCGATAATTACTTCATGTCTAAATATTTATAATTATTGATTTTAATTGGAGAAATAATAAACTGAGCTAGAGCAGCCATAAGATGAGTAAAAGCATTGTTTACAGATCTATGTCT